>CAJXPD010000055.1 GCA_913057785.1 uncultured Lewinella sp.
TGCTGACTTCCTGTCTGCCGCCAGGTAGATCTTCGGCGAGTGTAAAAAAGTCAGTCGCCGAAGGTAATCTAAAGAGAATCTTCCCAGTCTCAAGGAACATGAACTAAAGGAAAATAGGGGAAACAATGTTACCAATTGACCTTTAGCTTACACTTGCTTGCAGCACAGGAATTAACTGCCAATCTTATGCAAAAAATCCTTGCATTAATTGTAATGCTCTCCTTGTCCTGGGGATGCAGCAACGACCCCATTCCCAACACTAGGGAGAAAGTAAATGCTTCGCACTCAGCTCATGATTCTCTGATGCAGGCGATGAATCAGAATCAAAAAGCTACCCTCAAAACGCTAGGGGTCCTAGTGTATGATGGAGTAAATGACCTCGACTACGCTGGTCCTTTATATGTACTAGGCCAGATGATGGGAATAGAGCGTAAGCTTATTAGTATAGAAGATGGCCCAGTAATGACGGTCATGGGGGTAGAATTGAATCCAGACGCCACCATTGATGAAGTAGATCAATTGGATTTATTGGTTATTCCCGGAGGAGCTAGGGGAACCATACTTGCCGCTTACGACGATAAACTTCTTTCGTGGATCCGAAAGATAGATGATAATAGCCTCTACACTGCCAGTGTCTGTACGGGCGCCTGGATATTAGCCGCCTCCGGCCTATTGGAAGGGAGGAAAGCCACTACTAATTGGTATCGAGCAGAAGAAATGTTGGAAAAGTATGATGCACAGTTCGTGCCAGAGCGCTACGTGCGGGACGGCAAATGCTGGACCGCAGCTGGGGTAACTGCTGGTATGGATATGGCCTTGGCCATGCTGGAAGATCTGCGAGGATTTGATTATGCCCAAGCCGTGATGTTGGATATGGAATATGATCCCGCTCCTCCGATTTTGGGAGGGAGCCCAGGAAAGACCCGCCCGGCGGTTACGCAAATGATGACTGCGATGTATGATCAAGGTGTGTTGCCGCTTATTGACAGCTTAGATATCAGCCGAATCCAGTAGGTTATATTCAGCAATCATCATGAGGAAAAGAGTCAGTTTTTTGCTTTTATGCTTAGTGCTCCTGCTAGCAGGCAAGGAGGTGCTATGGCTATCCTCATTCCAGCTGTTGCAGCAACAGATTGCTGACCAATGGTGTATCAATAAATTTGATGCAGAACTCATGTGTGGGGGTAGATGTTACCTCTACCAACAATTGCAAGATTTGAACGAGGGAGACAATAGTTCCACTACGTTCAAGATTACCCGACTGTCGACTATTGTATTGTATGTAGCTCCTAAATGGAGCGCTTTCTCTGAAACAGCACCGGCCTTGTCCAGTGACAAAAAGAAGCATTTTACCTATCGAGCCTTACTCGATCGGCTATTTAACCAGACTCCCTTCATCCCCCCAGAAGAACTTACCTAATCCTGTAATCATTTCTAACTCGGGGCGCTGCAAGAAGCGGTAATTCTGCTAGGTGCGGTATGCTCCATCTATTCTTTTAAAGCTGACAATGTATTTCTTATGATTAAGAAAGCCGTCATGCTAGGTGGTATGCTATTTTGGGCTGCTTCGATCCTAGCTTGCGATGTTTGTGGCTGTAGTGCCAATGGCTATGGGGCCGGGTTGCTTTCAGCCTATCGATACAACACCATTAGCCTTAGGTGGTACCATTCTCCCTTCGAACAGATCTTAGAACAAGGCATTCCCACTAAGGATGTCTTTCAACGGATAGATGTCAATCTCCGATATCATCTTTCGGGGCGCTGGATAGGCAACCTGGTACTGCCTTTCCAATGGAATTATCGAGAAGGCCCTGATCGCTCCTTGAGCCTCGAAGGCCTGGGAGATACTCGCTTTACTCTTGCCTATGTTGTTTTAGACAATATCCTGGTAGGGGAGAAGGGGCAATTATACTGGGAGCTGGGAACCGGTGTGAAAGCCCCGACTGGGAAGTTCGATAATGATTTATACCAAGCTGACCTTCCAGAAAACTTCAATATTGGAAACGGCAGTTGGGCATCGCTTTGGCAAACGAGCTTGCTGTACAACTGGGGAAAACTTGGATGGGTCAACAATCTGGCTTACCAGCTCAATGGGCGAACAAAAGAGGACTATCATTTTGGGAATCAACTAAGTGTTAGCAGCATGGTATTTGCCCGACAATCCGTAAGCCCTACCGCTGAGCTTATACCCTTTGCCGGTGTATTCTACGAGGAAATCGCACAGGATCTCTTCTACGCAGATAATGCGGCTCACGGCACGGGAGGTAGTGGCTATTACCTCACAGCGGGACTTAATGCCAAGTATCAGGACCTCCTCTTGGGGGGCTCTGTTTTTGTCCCTTTTCAACAAAACTATGCTGATGGTGAAATGGAAGCCAAGACCAGGCTAACCATTGATCTTACCTATGCCTTTTAATCCACTTTTGAAAATATTTCAACCTTTTAAATATGAAAAAGCTATTGTTTTTAGGTCTTTTAAGTTTGTCTTTATTTAGCTCTTGTAACAATGATGATGATAATCCAAGTCCAGCTGGCCCAGGGACGATGGAAATTGAGTTTGATAATGTGGCCATCATCAATGGCATTCAACGTCAACTTAGCTTAAAGGAAGTTGGCAGTACAGATTATAACTACGAGAATGCCATGGGGCAGGACTTCAACCTGACCTTTTTGCGCTACTTCATTTCCAATGTCGTATTGGAAGGACCGAATGGAGAGCGATTCGAAGACCCTCAAACGGCAGAAGCCACTTCCTCATCTGGCTACTATTTGGTCGATGAAGCCACGCCGAGTTCACAATTGGTCAAATTGGAAAATATTCCAGCAGGAGCGTACAATAAGATCTCTTTCACCGTAGGTGTGAGCGAAGAAGGTATCAAGGAAGGAGCTGCCGGAGGTGCGCTTGATCCAGCCACTAACGGCATGTTTTGGAATTGGAATGCTGGCTACGTGGCGATCAAAGTTGAAGGGCAATCTGCCGTTTCTGCAGGCGGAGCTATCGGTAACACTATTGATCCCGAGAATGAGAAGGGTTTGGTTTTTCACGTAGGTGGATGGAAAGATATTGAAGGCACTGCTTTCGTCAACAATAATCAAACCTTGTCCTACGCTTTCGATGTGAGTGCCAAAGTAGCGGATGATCAAGCTCCTCATGTTCATATGGTAATGGACATTTTGCAACTATTTACTGGGCAAAATGAGATTGATTTTACAGGCAACAATAATGTCCATAAACCTACAGATGGAAAATCAATGGCAGAGAACTTAGGTGCGGCCTTTGCTTTTGATCATATTCATCAGTAGACTTACTATCTCTCCATTAACCCCCGCGCCAGAATTCCTGAGTTGGCATCTTGCGTGGGGGCCCTAATTAGTACATCATGTTGAGAAAAATATCTTGGATGGCGCCTGCTGTCTTGCTTCTGGTGGCTTGTGAACGATCGGGGATAGAAGCCTTCAATCCTTACGAGTTTCAGGTTCCGGCTCATTTTCCGCCTCCGACTTACAACTTAGAAAATAACCCCATTACCCATGCAGGGTTTGATCTCGGGAAGAAGCTATTTAATGATCCCATCTTATCTCGTGATGGCTCAGTGGCTTGCTCCAACTGCCATGCCCAAGCTGTAGCTTTTGCGGATCCCCAGCACCGGCTCAGTGTAGGAATTGATGATCGGATCGGTATTCGCAATGCGCCTCCTTTGGCTAATCTTGCTTTCCTCAATGCGTATTTCTGGGATGGAGGTGTCACTCATCTGGACTTTGTTCCGATCAATGCTATTGAAAGTGAATTTGAGATGGGAGAGCAATTGAGTAGCCTAGTGGAGAAATTGAATGGGCACAGTCGGTATCCGAGTTTGTTTCGGGATGCCTTTGGAGATCATGACACAATCAACGCGCCATTGGTGCTCCACGCCCTTTCACAATATATGAACTTGCTTATTTCAGACAATGCTAAATACGATCAATATGTACGTAAGGAGGTATCGCTAAGCACGGAGGAGCTAGCTGGGCTTAGACTCTTCGAAAAGAATTGTACGAGCTGTCATAGTGGTGCTCTATTCACTAATCAGCAATATGCCAATAATGGCTTGGATACTGTCTTTTCTGATATCGGTAGAGCCTTGATCAGTGAAGGATTGGCAGACAATGGAAAATTCCGTATACCAAGCCTTCGGAATATAGCTTTGACAGCACCCTATATGCACGATGGGAGATTTGCCACTTTAGAGGAGGTACTGGAGCACTATAATTCTGGTGTAAAAGCATCTGTCACCCTAGCAGCTGAATTGCAGGAATTAGGTCGTCAAGGTATCCCCTTATCCAAACCAGAGCAAGCCCGTATTATTGAATTTCTACACACATTAACAGATTATGCGTTTATCACGAATGAGCTGTTTTAAGTGTACTACAGGAGCCAAGCAAGAGGTGGCGCGAGTGACCTGGGGCAGCTAAGGAAAAAGCGCCCCAGGCCGATCATTATTGATCCAATCGGATCAGACATTTATTCTTTCATCATGGCGTCTACGATAGCATTTCTAAAATCAAAGAAGACATCACGTAATTCACTCTTCGCATCAGTGCCATAATTGACCATGTATGCCAGCGTAACGTCATAGTTGGGGAAGTAGAACAGATCAGCTGAGTAGGCCAAGTCCCGTCCTCGATGCCCCAAGCCAAACTCATCCGTTGGCCTTTCTAGAAAGTCCTTACGAATCGTAACCCCATAGGCTTCACCAGAGCTCAGGTCTTCTGAAGTAATTTCTAACATCTCCTGCAGTCTATTGGCCGGAAGTAAGGTCTGGTCCCTTAGTAGCGCCTCGATAAAGATTCGCATATCGTAAACTGTGGAATACAATCCTCCATATCCGTTGCCGCTGCCGGTATTGAAGTTGGACATCTCTAGTATGGTGCCATTGTTATACAGGTCGAAATACCCTTGCGCTACATTGGAGGGCAGTCCCTCGTGCCAGTGGTAATAGGTATCGCTCAGCTTGAGTGGATCTAGTATCCGCTTTCGGAGTAGATCTGCATGAGATTCACCAGTAGCGGCATCAATAATCATCGCAGTTAACAGGAAGTTAGTGTTCGAATATTCTACATCTGTGCCTGGAGGAAAGACTGCATCATCTCCTCTGACGTACTTCAGTAATTCATCTGGCGTCCACTTCTTGCTAGGATGGTTAAGGATAGCCAGGTAGAAAGCATCATCGTCTATGAGGTCGTAAATACCACTGGTGTGATTCAATAACTGCCGAATCGTCACCTGATCTGCATTAGCAATATTCTTCAACGTTTTGTCAGATAGCCACTTCGCCACAGGGTCGTCTAGGGTGAAGAAACCATCCTCCACCAATTGCATGACCAAAACTCCAACGAATAACTTGGTGACGCTAGCTACCTTCGAAACGTGGCAAGTTTCCAGCGCTATCCCTTCTTGCAGATCAGCCATACCCGCAGCACCGCTCCATTCACCTTCTTGATCTCTGATCAAAAGGGAAATCCCAGGTAACCCCCTTTCTGTGTATTCATCGATCACACTTTGAAAGAGCACAGCTTTTGAATGCATGGAACTCGGCGCGGGCGTGCAGGTCGCGGAAGGAACGATTTCTGCCTTTTCACAGGCCATGATTAGGAGTAGGAGGCCTACTATGCTTATAATCGATCGTAGTTTCATTTTGATCCTTTATTTATGGTTAGTGGAAATTGGAAACCTGTATGGAATGCCAGGTTAGGTAGAATGGGAACATATTCTCTTACGAACGGAATCTGGGGGTCGGCAGGAATAGCCGCCAATCTGGCGCAATTTCATAACCTAAGCCAAGGGTAGCTCCCCCAGTCATCTGAGCTCGCCCCCAGTTATCCCGCTTTTGGTAGCTACCTTCTTGTAACTCAAAGGTAGGTACAGCTGAAATAGCATGAAGGTAGCCTAGACCGATGCGTCCCTCGATATCGAATGTTGAAGAAAGATCATGTTGGTATCCCAACTCTGAATAAAGCTGTATACCATGATGCACGTATCTATGGTAATGATAGGCTAGCTGTGCCGTTTGAAACCAAGTGCTCTTTTCCCTTTGTTGCAACTGGAATAAGATACCCGCGCGTATGCCGGGGTGAATAGGCCAGCCAAATACCCCCGCTTCTGCAGCCCCGGGTAATAAGGAGGCATTGTTGAAAAGGCTGATTTCGAGTGGTAAGGTCTTTGTGGTTTGAGCGATAGTCCGGTTACACCAAAAAAACGCCAAACAAGCCAATAGAAGTAATCGGATTTTCATTTTTTCCTTTCAAGTAGCAGGAAAAAACATGAATCTGGAATGATCAGAAACAACCTAAGGCGTTGATTTTTATCACTATAGGTAGACTGTTCATCTATACGAAATGGTAGTGCTTAGTGAAGGCTTCAGCATTGACATTGATGCTGACCAGAAGGATTGGGGAGCGACCAACAAGCTAGGGTTCAATAAGCCTTTGCGGGAATGCGAATGCATTCCCAAGCTTATATAGATTGTGTTTTCGGGAGTGTTTACACTACTCCCTCAAAAAGATCAATTCATCCTGTGCAGATAATCTTACCATTACAGACAGCTGGCCGCCAGCCTTTTCCATCTGTCGATGTTTGACCACATAATCTACTCCACGGATATACTCGGAACTTACCGAACCGAAAGAAGCCGGGATGTGCGATTCTGCACTGCTAGCACAAGCTGCAACTATCGGAGCACCGAATTGTTCGATCAATTCTTGGCAGTAGGAATCCTGAACCAGTCTTATAGCCACCGTACCTTCTTGGGAGAATAGGTTCGCGGGCAATCGACGTGGGTTTTCCAATAAGATAGTTAAAGGTTGCACGTGGTAAACCAGTAGTGTTTCTAGGCGAGGATGAAGATGATCAACGTATGCCTTGATCATATCAATTGAGCTGAATAATAACTCAATAGGGTAGCTCTGATTTCGTTGGCTTAGCCTGCGTAGGTTAAGCACGGCGTCTTCGTTAGTAGCATCACAACCGATACTCCAAATGGTATCAGTAGGGTAAAGGATCAGTCCTCCTTTTTGCAGCGTAACTAGGGCTTGGTTTAAATCGTAGTTTTGAACCATAAATGATTCGTTTGTAAAGGTCGTCATCATAAACATGGGATTTAATAGTCATTCTGTTCACTGTAAATAAGTTTGCTTTGGGAGAATGATTGTGCTCGATATTAATGACGTTGTCAAATGTAGTATACCAAAAATCAGGCCGATTGGGCACGCTTGGTGATCCTAGACTTTTGGCTACTTTGACTTTTTTGTTTGGATGCGGCCTTAGAGGGATCTCTCGGGAGTTTTTGACTCTTGCTGATCCGAAATCCCATAGCCATCCGGTGTATAGATATACGTACTGTGATGGTGGGACAGATTTACCTAGCAAGTTGACCGCCAGTTGTCAAAGAAGGTTTTATTTTTAAACTTCTTTTTAGCAATTCTATTGTTTGATTAAGAAACTAATTTGTGAAAACGCTTCGCGAAAGAAAATAATTGTCTGTAAATAGGCTAAATTTTGTAGACATTGATCTACTATGAGACAATCCTTTTTTATAATATGCCGTTAAATCAAGAAAGCTACACAAATGCATCTATACTAAGGAAAATGAGCTGCTGGATTTCCAACCGCTTATTAAGTGTAGTACACGCTGACCATCCGCTTTGCGGCTAGTATACCAACAAGGCTTGTAGCTGGAACCACAAACTTACTGTATGTTGCGATCTTTAATTTGCTCGTTGTTATTAGTCCTTTTGTTGCTCCCTACTGACCTTTTTGGCAGGCATATCATTGGCGGAGTCATTACCTATGAAAGCCTTGGAGGTGGTAATTATCGATTCGTCATGAAGATGTATCGAGATTGTAATTGTGTGGACTGTGCGGACTTCGATGCCGTTGCTTCTATTGGTATTTACAATTGTGGCCCAGGTGGTACCAGCTGTTCTAGCCTAGGTCAAGGTGGTTTCTTTCAACGATTGGATGTCCCGATTTTAGGTGTGGAAGAAGTGGCTGAGCCAGACTATCCCTGTTTGATCCCGCCAGATGTATGTGTGCAGGAAGGCACTTACGAATTTTCTACTAATCTACCTTTATCTGAGCAAAGCTATCATATTTCCTATCAAAGGTGTTGCCGGAACGTTACGATCAGCAATATCGTAGCCCCACAAAACTCTGGAGCTACCTTTACGGTTGAGATCACACCCGAGGCTCAACTGAATGGCAACGATAGCCCTGTTTTTAATGATTTTCCACCGACGATCATCTGTGCAGGTCAGCCACTGGTATTTGACCATTCTGCTAGTGATTCAGACGGTGATCAACTTGTATATGAATTTTGTTCTCCGCTTCTTGGTGGTGGACCAGTGTTGATGAATCCAGGATATACGACATGCGAAGGAGCACAACCTACCCCTTCTTGTCCACCCCCATATGCGGATGTGTCATTCACAGCACCGGCCTTCACGCCGGCTGAACCGATGGGAGGAGACCCGATCGTGACTATTGATCCTTTAACCGGGATCATTACGGGTACGCCCAATGTTCTGGGGCAGTATGTGGTAGGGGTCTGCGTTTCGGAGTTCCGAAATGGGGTGCTGCTCAGTAGAGTTTTCAGGGATTTCCAGTTTAATGTAGCGAGTTGTGATCCGGTTGTGGTGGCTGATATACAGGAAGATGCCAAGATTGGGGATCAAGAATTTTTGGTGAATTCCTGTGGCAATGAAACGATCTCCTTTTTGAATCAGAGCTTTCAACAGAGCTTTATCGACGATTGGGTGTGGGAATTTGATATTAATGGCGAGGTTAAGTCCTTTTCGGAATGGAGTCCCACCGTTACCTTCCCAGGTGTTGGCGAATACTATGGGCAGCTGAAGATTAACCCAGGTACGGACTGCGGTGATACGGCCGATATTTATGTAAATGTTTATCCAGACATCACAGCAGATTTTTCCTATGAATACGATACCTGCCAAGCTGGGATTGTAGAATTCACAGATCTCTCCGAAACAGGGAGTTGCTGTTTGACGGGATGGGATTGGAATTTTGGGGATGGTAATAATTCCTCAAGACAAAACCCCGGGCATTTGTATCGGGTTCCAGGCGAAATACCCGTGACTTTGACAGTTCGGGATACGAATCAGTGTGAAGACCAGCTCACCCAGGTCATCGAATATTTCCCGGTACCTAATCTCATTGTCATTGCCCCCAGTACCTTTTTAGGTTGCCAACCAGCAGAGATATTTTTTGATAACCTTTCTTTCCCGATCGATACTACCTATGATATATTCTGGGACTTTGGAGACGGGGGCTCTAGTACCGATATAAGCCCCACGCATATCTATGAAAACCCTGGGACTTACACGGTGAACGTCGATATTACTTCTCCCATTGGCTGTGAGACAGATACAACTTTTGGAGACCTTATTCAGATCTTGGAGTCTCCCGTGGCTGACTTCTCCTTCTTGCCTACAGAACCCAGCAACTTAAATAGTACCATCAACTTCTCGGATTTATCCCAGCGAGCTGTAGGGTGGAGCTGGGATTTTGGAGACGGCAGTCGCTCCCAGCAACGTAGCCCTACTCATACTTATCGAGATACGGGAATGTACGTAATCCAGCAAGTAGTTATACATCCAAGCGGCTGTACAGATACGCTGCAGCAAATCATTGATATATTTCCAGAGGTACGCTATTATCTTCCGAATGCCTTTACACCTAATAATGACTCTGTAAATGACTTTTACAAAGGAGTAGGGGTAATGACCGGAGCCACTGATTTTACGCTTACGATTTGGAATCGCTGGGGTGAGAAAATCTTTGAGACAGATGATCCGGAGGCTTCGTGGAATGGTCGAAAATTCAATACAGGTCGAGATGCACCGAGTGGCGTGTACGTCGTGCTAGTCAAGTATAATGACCCCAGGGGCAACCCCTTCGAGATCAAAGGCTATGCTACTTTGATCAGGTAGGCATAGCCAATCAGTCTTGCTGCATAGAGCCAATAGATTTTTCAAAGGCTTTTTTATAAAGCCATACTGGTATTTCTACTAATTTTAGTTACCTTTGCACCGCTTTAGGCATGACTAAGAGAAACTCTATCATGATCCCATTAATTTGGGCCTTAGTCCTCTGCTGAATTGATGATTGAAAAAATTAGTAGAATCATGGACGCGATTAAGTTTGTTCACGAGCAAATGACACCCAAGAAGGAGCTTCCAGCTTTTCGCCCTGGTGACAACATCATTGTAAGTTACAAGATTGTTGAGGGTGAAAAAGAGAGAATCCAGAACTTCCGTGGAGATGTCATCCAAATCAATGGAGAAGGAGCAACCAAAACTTTCACCGTTAGAAAAATTTCTAATGGAGTAGGGGTAGAGCGTATCTTCCCATTTGCAGCTCCTGGTATTGTAGAGATTAAAGTAACCAAGCGTGGTAAAGTTCGTAGAGCTAAATTGTTCTACCTACGTGGCTTGGTTGGTAAGAAAGCACGTATTAAAGAACGTAAGTTCGTTAAGAAATAGGAAACGCTTGACGTTTCAACCTTGAAAAGGGGCCCGCTCATTTGAGCAGGCCCCTTTTCTTTTTGAGAGAAACTCAAAGTGCAACTACCCAGAATAGAAAAACCCACCTTGAATTCAATCAAGGTGGGTTTTTTAGCTCGTGCTAGAATCGTATTACTGTTTTACCAGTAATTGTCTTTCTATCATTTTACCATTGCTAAATACTAGCGCATAAGTACCTCTCGGTAATTCGCTGATATCCATGCGGTAATTATTTTCACCGACTGCCGTTGGCAACTGGACTCGTTTCACTAACTGTCCAGTTAGATTGAATAATTGTATTTCAGAACTTTCTGCTACTTCACCTTCTAGATGATAGAAGAGATTAACAGTAGAACGAGCTGGATTCGGCGCAACTAGTAATTCCAGGCTTGATTTGATCTCCTTGGTATCCGAATTGTCAGTCACTCGCAATTGATCACCAGGTACGGCTGGTACAAAGGAATCTCCGCGAGTTACCGTGATGAAATCGTCCGAAAGGTCAAAGCAATCAGTAGATAAGGTATCGGTAGCGGCATCATCTCCTGCTACAACGTTTAAGGTGCCGGTATAGGCCAAGCCCCAAACTCTGCACACGCCAACGGGAGTACCTTCAAAATCTGCGCTATTCCCGTCTGTCACCACATCCAAGACGATGTTGGCTTCATCCGTGATCAAGTAGGCGTAAGGCATACCTTCCGAGGCAGTGGTAGTGAAAGTCACCACATCAGGATTGCCGTCTGCAACATTCAGGCTAACTTCAGTGCTACCATCCTCTGTGGCCACCGTCTTACCATCTGGCTCCTCTCTAATTACCGTAATGTAATTGGAGGAAATGGCTGCACAACGGCTAGATAGCTCATCTCCAAAGACATTGTCTCCAAAATCAGGAAGGAAATCATCCTGGAAGGAAATGCCGTAGATGCGGCAAGTTCCAGGAAGTGCCGGATCAAAGTCGATGATATTGTTATTAATATTTGGAACAATGATCGTATTGAATGTATCTGTGATCACATATTGATAGTTAGTGTCTGCACTGCTAGTTAGTACAATCACTAAATCGGAAATATCATCACCTGGACAGGTGTGTACCACCGTCTCCCCAGAGAGGGTCGTCAACTCTCCGCCATCTAAAGTTTCAGATCTTTCAGCAAGGACAAAGTTGGAAGACAATTCGAAGCAGTTGGATGCCAATTGAGCGCCGGCAGCGTCCATACCTGCCTCGGCTAGGATATCTCCGGTATAGGACAAGCCCCAAATTCGATAGAACCCAGGTGTTAAACCAGTGAAATCAACTGCATCATTGCCAAATACCTCCTGAACAATATTGTTTTCATCTGTCACCAGGTAGGCATAGCCCGCGCGAGTCGTACTGGTGTTGTCCATGCCGACAATGCCGTCGGTTGCGCCCACACAAACTACGATTTCAGTCTCACCGTCAGCATTAACTTCTCCACCATCCGGTTGATCGCGAATAATGGTAATGAAGTTCTCGGAAAGCGTATAACAGTCATCGGATAAGGCTGTTGTTGCCGCATCGGAGCCAATGGAGGCAGTTAAAGCTCCAGTATAGGAAATACCCCACACGCGCAACTCCTCAAAGCCTGTAGTCTCAAAATCTTGCATATTCCCAGCGATGAATGCCAATATTGTATTCGTTGTATTGGTGATAATGAACTGGTAATTGGCTTCAGGGCTGGCAGTATTCGTATTGAAAGTAACAATGTCAGGATTGCCATCGTCCGCACAAATGTAGGCTACATCATCAGATCCGCCACCGGTAGTGATGGTACCACCATCCACCTTAGTCCGAGTCAACTGAATGTAGTTATCTGTGAGATCATAGCAATCATTCGAAATGGGTACTTCCAAGATATTATCGCCCGGAGCCACCGCGATCAAACCCGTGTACGCTACCCCATAAATGCGGCAGTTACCTGCAATAGCATTGTCGAAGTTAAATTCATCTTCCTCAATGGCGGAAATTAGGAATCCATCTGCATTCGTAATGAGGTAGCTGTATCTAGCTCTATTCGCGCCTTCTACGATGAACTCTACTAGGTCTTCTCTGCCATCTCCAACACAAAGTAGGAGATCATTACCGTTCGCCGTGGTGATTGTTCCACCTTCTGGTTCTTCGCGAAGAACTGTGATGAAGTTTTCTGATAGATCATAGCAATCATCAGACAAAGGCATGGTCCTCACATTGTCTCCCAAGCTAACTATAATATTACCTGTGTAGGCTATTCCATAGACACGGCATGTACCCGCCGGAGCAACATCAAAGTTTACGGCATCACCAACAACGGTTGAGATAACTCCGTCATTTTCATCGGTAACTACGTAGGCGTATAAACTGTTGGAAGTTGCTACACTATCGAAGGAAACGATATCTGCATTTCCGTCAGCAGGGCAAATATTAATGAAATCAGAGCCATCTTCTAGCTCAACAATTCCGCCGTCCGGAATGGCTCTTCTGACCTCGATGAAGTTAACAGAAAGGTCAAAGCAATCATCTGATAGGGTGGAAGCAGCAGCATCCGTATTCACTTCAGCAGTTAAGTTACCACTGTACGCTAGTCCCCAGATACGGCAATCACCTTCCGGCGCTCCGTCAAAGTCAAAGCTAGGCGTATCGGTGATGGCTAGAATAACATTATTGGCATCCGTAATGAGGTAGGTGTAGAATTCTCCAGCTGTGGCTTCGGTAGCAAAGTCCACAACGTCAGCTACTCCATCTCCAGGACAGGTGTGCACTTCTGTGGCTCCGTCCAAGGTCGCCACCATACCACCTACCGGCACTTCACGGATCACCTCAATGAAATTGCTGGACAAGGAACTACACTCATCGGTTAGCGCTACTGCTGCGGCATTGTCACCAACATTGGCAATAATTGTTCCGGAGTAGGAGAGACCCCAAACCCGGCAAACCCCTTCTGGCGCACCATCAAAGTCAAATGAGTCTCCCTCCGCAACAGCAAGGATTACATTGTTTTCGTCGGTGATCACATAGGTGTATTCGCTTCCAGTCACACCAGTGCTATCAAAGCTCAAAACATCCGGGATGCCATCTCCAGGGCAAGTATAAACGCTCGTGCTGCCATCAGCTAGGCTTACGGTTCCACCATTATTGCGTTCTACTCTTACTAGAATGAAGCTCTGTGATAGCTCAAAGCATCCGTCGCTTAAGGGAGTTATTGAGGTATTGTCTCCCAGGGAGGCGATGAGATCACCTGTGTAAGACAATCCATAGACACGATACGTTCCTGCCGCTGCAAAATCAAAGTTCAAGGTGCTGCCGGATGGCAACAAAATGATTTCGTTGTTTTCGTTGGTAATGATAAAAGTATACTCGGCATCAGATGTGCTATTGCCATTAAAGGAAATTATATCTGATTGCCCGTCTCCTGCACAGACGACCGTGTTAAACACTCCACTATCTGTCGTGATCGTACCACCGTCAACAAATATTCTAGTGATAGTGACAAAGTTATCGGATAGCTTGAAGCAATCGTCAGACAAGGCTACTGCTGCCGCATTCTGTCCTACTTCGGCTGTTAAATTGCCAGTATAGGATAGTCCCCAGACTCTGCAAACACCACCTTCGGCATTTTCAAAGTCTACTACACCGTCCTCTGATACAGCGAGAATTTCATTGTTATCATCTGTGACCAAAAAGACAAACTCTCCACCACTTGCTCCTTCACTTACAAAGGTCCTTTGATCAGGCAGACCGTCGCCGACGCAGATTTCTTCTTCTGTTAATCCATTGGAAATGCTTACCTGCCCACCTTGAGGCGCTTTTCGAATGATCGTCAGTGCATTGCTCGATAATTCAAAGCACTCATCGGTAATGATGGCATCATTCAAGTTCTGACCTGCTGAGGCCAGTAAAATACCTGAATAACTCACCCCCCAAACAAAACATACCCCTGGAGGACTGCCTTCGAAATTGAAAAAGCCATTTTCAGCAATCGCCAAGATCTGAAGATCTTCATCTGTCACGATAAAGCCATATGGGCTTGCTGAAGTTGAACTAAAGTCGAATTCTACCAAATCCAATTGGTTGTCATTCGTACACAATTCAATGATATCTCCGCCACCAACGAGAGAAACCGTACCCCCGTCCACGAAGGTCCGGTTGATTTCTACAAAGTTATCGGAGAGTTTGAAACAGTCGTCTGATAGAGCTACGGCTGCTGCATCATCTCCTATGGTCGCCGTCAGGTTACCATAATAGGCTAAACCCCACACGCGACAGATTCCTCCACCAGCATTTTCAAAATTTACATTACCATCCAAGGAAATCGCTAGGATGATGTTATCCTCGTCTGTAACCAAATACACGTAGTTGTCACCAGCTGAATTGGTATTGACGAAAGTTCTTTCATCTGGGTTTCCATCACCCGTACAGACATCATCGCTAGTTGCACCGCTATCCAGTGATACTTGCCCACCAAGTGGAACATTTCGGATGACTGTCACCGGGTTATCGGTCAACTTACTACATTTATCAGCTAGTACGGCTGTAGAAGCATCATCTCCCACCTGAACAAGAAGGTTACCATTGTAGGTCAAACCCCAGATCAGGCATGTACCAGGACCTGCTCCTTCAAAATCGAAATCTCCTTCGTCAGAGATGCCTAAGACAATGAAGTTCTCATCCGTCAAAATATAGGTAAATGGATCTGCTGGATCAGCAGTAGACTGCAGATCTAAAATATCTGGCACACCATCGTTGGCACATACCTCGGTGGAGGTCTCTCCCGATGCTAAGGTGACTGCACCTGGATTTAAGCCCCGTTTGATGACGATTACAAAATTATCGGATAGCTCAAAGCAGTCATCGGAAAGGGCAGTACTGGCAGCATTTTCGCCAACTGCTCCACTAAAGGCTCCCGTAAAAGAGACACCCCAGACACGATATGCTCCGACAGGAAGGCTAGCAAAGTCTAGGCGATTACCATCTAAGTTATCCTGCAAGATTACATTGTTCTCATCCGTAAGAATGAAGCGATAAGGAGCTACCGATGTGTTCATGCGAACAAACGGAAGTACAGCGGCACTTGGGTCGCCTTCACAAGTGGACAGTGAATCTAGGCCGTTGGCCAAGGATACCTTACCACCATCAGGAACAGTTTTCACCACTTCCACAAAGCTATTGGAAAGATCGGCACAGATATCTGCTCGGAATTCAACAGCATTTTGACCAATAAAAGCGGGATTTTCCCCGGTATAGGCCAAACCCCAAACCCGACAAGTCCCCTCAGCGGCACCCTCGAAGTCGTAACTTGGAGTATCCGTTATGTCAAGGATAAAGTTGCCAGTCGTGGTAATTAAGTAAGTATAATTGGGATGTTCACTAGTGGTAGCGAAATCGATTACATTCGGATTGCCATCGGCTGGGCAAATGTATTTCTTAGACAAACCATCGGCGGTATATACTCTACCACCGTCTGGGTTTGATGTATTCAAAGGAATGAAGTTGACAGACAAAGCTCCACAAATGGAGCCCAATTGATCCGTAAAGATGTTACCTCCTACAGAAGCTGTGGGATTCCCGATAAAGGAAAATCCATAGACTCGGTAGTTGCCTCCTGGTACTTCTTCAAAATCAATCGTGTTTCTGAGAGATACGAAAAGGATAGTGCCCTCTTCGTCGGCTACGATATAGCCGAAAGGTGTAGATAGATCACTTGTCGTAAAAGTGATTACATTAGGGATGCCGTCGCCTTGACAGTTGTCTAGTGCGCTTTCGCCTTCTACCACTCTAATAGTGGCCTCATCAACGCATCTTTGCTGCGCATTGACAAACATGGTTAGGTGAACAAAAATCACCGAAAACCATAGTCTGGCCAGTGTGTTGAATTTCATAAAAGTAAAGCTATTTAATTGTTTAATTGCAGACGAGTTGACCTTATAATATCTGAATGTGTACTGGTCAGATATTCAAAAGATATTGGGTGAAATATGGTGTAGTTGAATGGCGATTCTGATTGTACAGCGAATTTATTATAATTTTTTATATTTAAAAAGAATTAATGCAAATAAAGATAGGCCTTTCCATATCCTTTCAAAAGAATACCGGAAAATAAAAAACCCGCCCTCAGAAGGGAAAGTATAGGGAAAAAAATTATATTAGCGCCATACCATTCTACCCCTATCCACATCTCGTCCAGAGATAATAGCAACGAAACAATAAGTGAAGAAACTTTGCGTTGGATAGCACGTAAATAATAATCCCAGATTTGTCCGATTGCATGCACTATGTCCTTCACTATAAACCCTAGTAAAGGCATCAATAGATAAGACTCTATCCCTAGTTGTTCCCCTCACCGTGGTGGCCACTAGAGTAAGATCAAGAAAGTATCTATTCCGACTGGTGGCCCGAATTTTGTTGATCAACATCAACTATTTGTAGCAACTAGAACAAATCATTCCTATGCGGAAGAACACCCAGGTCATTCCTTATCTCCTCCTTTTTGCAAGTCTAATTGGACTTGGAATGTCGTTGAAGGAGTTTTGGGTGACCCCGCCTCTCAATTTCTCTTCAAATACTAGCATCAGGACGCTGGTAGGTCCTGGTCCCCAGGAACTGGTGCAAAACATTTTTGCCGAAGGGGCTTGTGATAATATTTCCAATATAAGTCGGATTGGCCCGGTAGAAGGGGTCGGCTATTTTGAAAACGCCCAGGAGGTCATCGGCCTGGACCGCGGGATTATTTTGTCTACGGGTACCATCAGTAATGCCGAGGGACCCAATAAGTACTCAGATGCTAGTGGGAATTTCAACCGAGAAGGGGGAGATCCAGACCTGAATCATTTGGCGACAGGTGAGGTATTTGACGCGGTAGGTTTGGAATTTGATTTTGTCCCCTTGGACTCTTTTGTCACTTTTCGTTACGTTTTTGCTTCG
Source organism: uncultured Lewinella sp. (assembly GCA_913057785.1). Classification (GTDB taxonomy): domain Bacteria; phylum Bacteroidota; class Bacteroidia; order Chitinophagales; family Saprospiraceae; genus DT-111. The sequence continues at coordinate 17,471 of CAJXPD010000055.1, forward strand.
GAGGAATATTGCGAATTTGTGGGGAGTATTTATAATGACGTTTTTGGCTTTTTTATCAGTGGGCCAGGCATTAATGGTAGTTTTGCTGATAATGCAAAGAATGTGGCTTTAATCCCTGGTACACAGGATTTTGTCGCAATAAATTCTGTCAATCATGTCAATAATTCCAATTACTATTTAGGAAATGAACGGGGGGAGGATGCTAATAAATGCAATCTCAATGTGCATCAGCCCGTAGCCCTGAATGACGTAGAATATGATGGGTTTACACAGCCCTTAACCGCTATGTTGAAGCTCAATCCTTGCGAAACTTATCACATACGCTTGGTGGTGGGAGACGTAGGAGATTTCTATTATGACTCAGCGGTATTCTTAGAGGCGGGAAGTTTCAATATCGGGTCTGTGGTTGCTGTACGTTCGTCAGTGAATATGGAGGGCGAACAGGCTATGTCTGAAGGTTGCTCGGATGGATATTTTGTATTTGAAAGAGCCGATCCCACTAAGGTAGATTTACCGGTCACTGTTCAGTACAAGATATCGGAGGGCAGCACCGCTACAGAGGGGGAGGATTTTGAACCCCTCAGTGGAATAGCAACGATTCCCGTGGGAGAAACGGGCGTAAAAGTTCCTATCTTCTCCTTGAATGATACCTTGACAGAAGGCAGGGAGAGTATTCTTTTGGAACTGGATATTCCCTGTGCTTGTTATTCTGATTCTGCCTTCTTATATCTTGAAGAAGCGGAGTTGGTGGAAATCGAGTTGCCCATTGCCTACGTTTGCGAAAACAATACGACCTCCCTAAGTCCAAACATTATGGGTGGTAACCCGCCCTATACCTATGAATGGAGTACGGGTAGTACTGAATCATCAATTTTTGTGAACACGGACGGACCAGAACAGTATGCGCTGACGGTTACGGATGCTTGTGGTCATGTTGGCATCGATTCTACTCGCCTTATCGTCACAACACCGCCTAGAGCGGCGCTAAGCGGACAAGCCAATATCTGTGAAGGAGACACCGCTTTTCTACAGGTAGACTTTACCGGGGCAGCACCTTGGACAGTAGGGATTGCCATAGACGGTGTCGAGCACGAAATAATCGAAGGGATAAGTCAAAACCCATTTCTATTGCCAGCTACAAAGGCGGGGGAGTATTCCATTAGTTTCTTTCGGGATGCTGGATGTCAGGGCCCTTTTCAAGGCGCGGGCTTGGTAGATGTTACGACGATAGATATAGCCATGGATATCGAGTCAGTATCCTGCTATGGAGAACAAGATGGTAGAATCTCTCTTTCCATTGGTGGGAGTAGTCCTCCTTTCACCTGGGAGTGGTCTGATACAGACAGTCCAACCTTAGATCGAGACCAGCTTCCAGCAGGAACATACGAACTGCAGGTATTGGATGCCAACGGATGTGAGAAAGTAGTGGTAATGGAAGTCACGAGTCCTGAGGCATTGCGAGAAATAGAGGTGGATTGCGAAGAATTAAACAGCGGAAGCTTGATCCTTACGGCAAAGGGCGGTGTACCGCCTTATCTATATAGTATCGATGGGGGAGATTTTGTTTCTGAAGAAGCAATGCAGGCGCTCCCGGCGGGTAATACTTACCAGATTACGATCGAAGATGCGACAGGATGCCGATTGGAGCAATCCTTGCTGATGCCAGCCTTTTATGAGAATATGGTAGAGCTTCCGGAGGAAGTCGCCGTCAAAATAGGAGCTAGTTATCAAATTACTCCACAACTGAATATTCCGGAGAGTCTGATTGAAAGTATTCGTTGGATTCCTGATTCCAGTTTTACTTGTCCGAGTTGTTTGCAACCCGAGGTTCGTATTTCAGAGGAAACTACCTTTACGCTACGATTAATTGACCGATTCGGTTGTAGAGGCGAGGCGGATATTCGCTTAGTGGTTGATCCCTCGATCGACGTGTTTATGCCGACCGTATTTTCTCCAAACGGGGATGCATTGAATGATCGATTTTATGTAATGGCCAACAGTGCGCAGGTGGCTTTGATTCGCGATTTTTTGATCTTTGATCGTTGGGGGGGGAGCATTTTCGAAGTCCATGATGTTTTGCCAAATGATCCCGAGGCGGGATGGGATGGTTTGAGCCGTGGGCAGCAATTACCTCCGGGAGTCTATGTCTTCTATGCGCGCTTGCGTTTGGTGGACGGCAGTGAGCGGCTCCTTGAAGGAGATGTTCTTTTGATTAGGTAAGCTTCCAGATTCGTTTATCTTCATCAATTCGCTGGTTGGGATAATCCAAAAGATTAATTCAAGACTTCTCCTAGGTCTATCCTTGGCCTCTCTTTCCGATGCCGCTTAATGCCTAGTATGACACTTGCCAAATAAGGAATTTTCTTACCTTTAGAAGTACTCATCAACTACTATCGTCATATGGAATATGTTATAGTCACCGGAGCTTCCACTGGGATTGGATACTCAATCACTAAGTATCTGGTCGATCGAAATTACTTTGTTTTCGGGAGCGTTCGCAAGCAGGCAGATGCTGATCGGTTGACGAAGGACTTTGGAGAAGCATCATTTAAAGCCTTACTTTTTGATGTAACGGATCGCGATGCCATTGAAAAGGGAAGACTTGAGGTGGCTACGGTGATTGGGGAGCAAAAGTTAGCGGCCTTGGTGAACAATGCGGGAATTGCCGTAGGTGGTCCGCTAAAGTACCTGAGCGACGAGGAAATTCGTCAACAAATGGATGTAAATGTTATTGGTTTGCTAGCTGTTACCCAGGCCTTTATTCCACATCTAGAAAACCGAGCTAAGGCAGGGAAAATCATTAACATCAGTTCTGTTTCAGGAATCTTAGTCTCTCCTTTTACCAGTTTATATTCTGCTTCTAAATTTGCCGTTGAAGCCCTAACGCATGGACTTCGTCGAGAACTGTACTTCCATGGAGTGACGGCCGTTTCGATTCAGCCTGGGCCGATCAAGACACCGATTTGGGATAAAGCTTTGTCCTTTTCGGGTAAGTACGATCATACCGAATACTGCAAAGTCTTAGAAGATATGGATCGCTTTATTAAGAAGACGGAACAAAGTGCTATTCCTCCGGAAAGGGTAGCTGAAACGGTGTATCGAGCCTTGATTTCGAGGAATCCCCGACCTACTTACCTGGTTATGAAAGGGGGGATATTTGCTAAGATTATTTCCTGGTTGCCTCATCGTTGGGTAGATAAACTTATGTCTAGTCGGGCCAAGAAAGTGTAGTCTGCGTCCTTAGTGCGATTTTCTTTTTATTGTTGAAACCCGATATTGAACACAGGAGTATAGATAGTAAGATTTTCAACCCTAGTTTTATCCACTATGATCCAACTTAACCGGCTTTTGCTATGCGGTAGCTGCTTACTTACCTTCTTCTTGACTCCCTTGACTGGTCAGAATGACTTTTATGCTACAGAGGCCTTTTCTAGAGCAGACACTCTTCGCGGCATGCTCCGCCCGGAAAGGACCTGTTATGATGTTCATTATTACGATCTACAGGTAGATGTATTCCCAGAGAAACGAACTATTAAAGGGCAAGTGGAAATACATTTTCAAGCGGTGACTGCTTTCGATCGATTGCAGATTGATCTATTTGATAACATGGAACTGTCTGCCGTTACCTATCAAGGAGGGACCTTAGCTTTTGAACGTATAGATAACGCTGTCTTTATTCAGTTTCCACCTCAGCCAAAAGGCAAGCAAGCCTTTTTTACTGCCTTTTTTGAAGGAGAACCCATCGCAGCACAAAATCCGCCCTGGGATGGTGGCTTCGTCTGGCGAAAATCTGAGAATAATTCTCCCTGGGTTGGCGTAGCCTGTGAGGGCATTGGAGCTAGCTTATGGTGGCCGAACAAGGACCATTTGTCTGATGAACCCGATAGCATGCGTATTCATGTGGGGGTTCCGGAGTCACTATACGCTGTAGCTAATGGAGAACTGGAAGGAACGACAGAAAGTGAGGGTCGAAAAACCTTCCACTGGTTCGTTAGTTACCCGATCAACAACTATAATGTCAGCTTAAATATTGCAGATTATACCCATTGGCAGGAAACTTATCAGGCGAAAGATGGAAGTACTATGCCGCTGGATTACTACGTGCTGAAAGAAAATGAAAGCAAGGCCAGAGCACATTTCCAACAGGTGCCAGAGGTACTGGCTTGCTTCGAGCAATATTTCGGAAAGTACCCGTTTTGGGACGATGGTTATGCTTTGGTGGAAACGCCCTATTTGGGGATGGAACATCAAGGTGCCATAGCCTATGGTAATCGCTATATGCGAGGATATTTAGGCTCAATGATTCCTAGGCATATGGACTGGGATTACATTATTGTCCATGAGACTGGGCACGAGTACTTTGGTAATAGTATTAGTTGTAATGACCATGCCGAGATGTGGATACATGAGTCCTTTACAACATACATGGAAGCCTTATTTATTGAGTGTAAATATGGATATGAGGATGCCGTTAGTTATCTCCAATCTCAGCGCGCCTACGTGGAAAACCAACAACCCATACTTGGCCCGATGAATGTGAATTGGGATCGTTGGAAGGGTAGTGACCATTACTACAAAGGGGCATTGATCTTACACACCTTACGGAGTGTGTTCAATGATGACGATCTTTGGTTCAAAACCCTAAAAGAGCTTCATACCCAGAATAAGATTTCCCATATGACTTCAGCTGCAGTAATTAACCATTTCGACCGGGCGATAAAGCAAGATCTAAATCCTTTCTTCCAGCAGTATCTGGGATACCCCAAAATCCCTTGCCTGGTGTATGACATAGAGGAACATCGCAGAGGAACCATCGTATCCTACAAATGGGAAGCGGACGTACCTAATTTTGAAATGCCGGTACAGATCGGAAGACCAGGGCATTACAAAAGGGTTTATCCAAAAACGGACGAATGGCAGGAGATTAAATTGCCAAAAATGCGTCCTGATCAGTTCAAGGTAGCTAAGGAGTTTTTCCTTGTGCGGTCCAGGCCTAAGTAGGCAGGCCTTACCCCCGACCTTCGATTTTCACGCCGCAGCTCGCCTGAATTTTCTCCCCTGGATGTAATTTGACAAGGCCATCTCCGTTGTTAAAGGCGTCAATATTACAGGTCATGGGTTCTATAGCGATCGACTCCCGGTGAGGAGGCGTAAAGACTTGCACGTAATTGAATTTATTGGGGCCTGCCTCCTGCCAATAAGTTAAGCGATGGGTCTCATTGCTCAGCTCTAACTCAGCCTGTCTACTTTGATCCGTCAGTAGGAAACAATTGTCCAATACCTCTGCTTGGATGGCCCGCTTGTTTTCAAAACGATCATATTCATAGCGTTTTCCGGTTGGAATCATGTATGGATCAATCCCAATCATTTCACAGGGAGGGAATTGTAGTTGCCAACGATTTACTCCTTCGTCGTCCAATTTGAAGTAAGGGTGCCAACCCATTCCAATCGGGATGGGACTAGTATGCAGATTTTGAAAACCCATTTCTAAAGAAAATTCATCGGACACGCTTAGCGTAAGGCGAACTACAAAACTGAAACGAAAAGGAAAGGCTGGATTTTTACCTTCCCCTTTGTAAGTGCACTCAATCGTGGCCTGATCCTCCTTTAGGTCCAAATGGGTATAGCGAAAGGCTTTGTCCATACCTAGCCCATGTAAAGCATTTCCCGTTTGCCCATCGTTGACTGGGAACTGATAGATTTGATCATCCCAATGGTAGGTACCATGTTTGAGCCGATTGGGAAAAGGAAAGAGGAAACGACTTTTACACCAGTTATTGAGATCCATCTCTCCTGGTGTTGTATAGCTATCCAGAATAGAGACCCCACCCAATGTAAGATCCAAAAGGCAGGCCCCGTGTCCCGGAACCACTTTCAGGGAGTTCCTACCATCCTCTGTATGAAGGCGTAACAACTCAAAACTTCCAAATAAATCTTTCTCCAGTTTGAACATAAACTTATTCCTCCATTAATTTCAGTAAAACACCATTACTCCATCCAAAGCCATCTTGCAGCGGATATTCACCGCCACCAGCACTTAGGCTCATATCCATCACATTGTATTTTTCAACCATCTTCCCGGTATTGCTATATACCTTGACATTGAGGTCCACCCAGCGATCCGTGATTTTCTGAGCCAACTCATTCATCCCGTAATTCCGCAAACCTTTAATGGTTACCCATTGCAGTGGAGCCCAGCCGTTAGGGGCATCCCACTGTTGGCCAGTATCATTAGTTGTTGACACTACTCCACCCGCTTGTAAGAGTTGATTTTCAATAACGCTAGCGATCTTTTGAGCCTGTTGCATATCCACCATGTTGAAGAATAGCGGATATACTCCTGCAACGGATACGGTGGGCATTAATTGATCGGTTTTAAAATTATAATCAAAGAAAAACCCCAACTCCTCATTCCAGCAATAGCGAATCAAGGCATTCCGGCGCAAGCCAGCCCTTTGATCATAGATATTGGCATTCTCTTCGTCTCCGTTTAATTCATAACCTCTAGCTATAGTAAGTTCCAGGTTGTATAACAAAGCATTTAGATCGACAGGAATGATCGAGGTAGTTTGAATGGTAGAAATATTCTGACCATCGGCAAACCAACGAGAGCTATAATCCCAGCCAGATGCAGCGCCTGCCCGAAGATCTCGGTAAGCTTCCGCTAACGGTCTACCACTAGCTTCCGCTGTTTCTACATCTTCTCGGTAACTCTCAGGGCGTGGGGTGTTCCCTCGGTCCCAATATCTGTTGAGTATGGCTCCGTCCTTAAGTCGGACCACATGCTGTCTTGTTGGTGTATCCGAGCTGACTTGATCAGCCTGGTTCATCCAGAAGATATATTCTTTAACCAGTTGAGGTAGGTATTTTTGGATGGCATCCTTGTTCTTGGTTTCAGCCAAGATCTGTACCATGGAAGCAAAGAACGGAGGCTGAGATCGAGTTTTGTAGTAGGTGCGATTTCCGTTCGGAATAAAGCCAATAGTATCGATTAGAAAAGCGAAATTATCGACCATGTTTTCAATCATATCCCCTTTACCAGAAACTTGAAGCCCTAGCATAGTAAAATAGCTGTCCCAGTAATATACCTCTCTAAACCGGCCACCAGGCACGATGTAGGACTTTGGTAGAGCAATAAGCGAACCTCCATTCGACACCTCTGGTTTTCTTGTCAGCACATCCCACAGTAAAGTAATATGCTTTTGTACAGATCGACTTGTATCGCTGGTAAACCCTGAGGCGTAGTCTTTAGGTAGATCAAAGTGCTTTTCTACAAAAGCCGCTAAATCAAAACCTTCCACTTGTTTCTCTGCTTCGTAAGCCGCCACAATTTCTGCTGCATCAGATTTTGGATTACAATCCACAAATGTCTTTCCATCTGGAAAGAGGCGCGCCAATTGCACTTCAGCGAATAACGCTCCAAATCGTTCATCTGGAGCTTGTCCTTGAAGTGGAAAACTGGGTTGATCCACAGTGGGGCCAGCTGGTCGACAGCCAAAGCTTAGTAACAGTATTGTTATGGGTAAGAGGTGTAGCCGTTTCATACGTTTGCAGTGTTTTGGCCTGCAATATATGGGTTGAGGCGGATAAAGAAGAGAAGAGCGAACCTAAAGTTCTGGTCAGAGTATCAGGAAAGAGCTAGTTTAATTCTGATTGTAATTCATATTAATAATTCTTTGATTTTTTAATATGAGTTGTGTGCTAAGTCAACCCTCAAGGCATGAAAACTTATTAGAATTGCCCTTGCGATGATTACCTATTGTTGAGCTGATAGCTCATATTGATAGATTTATGGCCTCTCCGTAAGAGGGCTAAACCAAGATAGTACCCTGAGAGAATATCTTTTGATCAATTACTATATATTTTAATATGAATCATAAATCTATTTCACTATTTTCGACCAGTAATCCTCAGTAGACTTAAAAACGCGCGATGAAAAAAACTTTGCTTGCCTTTTTGTGCTTGAGCTTAGCACATATTTCTTTTGGTCAAATGGTCTTTGATACCATCCCTAATGGCGTAGGAACGGTCGATCTGCTCAAGAATCATTTCCTGGATGATAACATGATTTTGGTAGGGGCTAATTATTATGGAATTTGGGGCGATGTCCGAACCTTTCGGAATGGAGGGGACGTTGTAGGCTTGGATTCAGGGATTTTCCTTTGCACTGGAAATCCGGATGAGGTTCTTCAACATCCCGATACCATGCTAAGTGCTGATCGAGAGGACTGGGAGCTTATGGATCTCATTCAAGACATTAAAGACCTTCATCCAGGAGAAGACGCGCAAATCCTAGAGCTATTTTTTATTCCTGTAGGGGATAGTGTAAGTTTCGATTTTGTATTGGCCTCGGAACACTTTGAAGGACTAGAGTGCTTAGTACACCTTATTTCAGAGGATCAAAGCCCTCAAGTCCGACATCTAAATGTTTCTCATGTTCCAGGAAAACCGGACGTTGCAGTGAATTCTAATACCGTCAATGCTGCGGTTGACCTGCAAGAGGAATCAGGCTGCCTAGCCCAAGATCCCGATTGGAGAGCAAATAGTGCTTACTATCAAGGAAGCCACCCCGAACTCGCCTTTAATGGCTTTACTAAAGTAATTTCAACCACGCCGATTGAAGTGGTTCCCTACCAGCGATATACCTTGCTTATAAGTCTATCAGAAGGGGAAGATGCTGATCATGATTCAGGTCTGTTTTTAGGGGGAGGCAGCTTTGGTTCTATGATAGATTGGCCAGTCCAGTATGAGATCGTCAATACTTTTTTTGAGTTCTGCGATACTTTGAGAGTGGGGGAGTTGACCATAACGGAGGAAGGAGCATATTTCACTAGAATTACACCTCCTTACTCTCCCGTGGATTCTTTTTTGCGATTTCAGGCATATCGTCCAGCGGAGACCGTTAATATGACACATGAAATCTGCTCTGGAGATACTTTGCAGATCGCAGATAACCTAGTTTCAAGACCCATGACAATTGAAGAAGTTGGAATAGGTGATGAAGGTTGTGATAGCATCACGATCCATAAAGTTATTTGGGAAACGGAAGAAAAGGATAGCCTGTTCTATGGATATGAGCTGTGTTTAGGAGATACGCTTTTCTTGCCGGATACCTTTCTTACCAATACGGATATAATTAAGATCAATACTGGGGATGGTTTTTGTGATACAGCGATATTCTATTTTGCTCAGTTCCGGGAAATGGCACGGAAAGAAGAATACATCTACGCTTGTCCAGGAGACACTGTTTCTTTGCTAGGAGAGATGATAACCGAATCCAGTGTCTTAGTAGATACTTTGCGGAGCGCGGAGGCTTGTGACACTTTGATCTTCTACCATGTGCAATTTGCCAGTTTGGACATTCAGTTGAATACAGAGGAGGAGAACTTGTATTTCTGCGAAGATGAAGTGATTTCCCTTACCTACGGAACGGATTTCTATGGGACAACCTCCGACCGCTACGAAACTCAATCCTTTGAGCCCTTTGAGCCTATTCGAGATGAATTCCCAGGGAGGGTTCGTTCTACGCTAAAGGTCAAGGGTTATGGGGAAAGGTCGGTGAGAGACCTGGGGGGGCTTGCGGAGATCTGCATTACCCTGGAGCATAGCTGGTACCACGACTTAAATATTGAAGTTACTGCTCCCAATGGAAATAGTGTGCAATTATTGGATCAAAACTTCATCTTGGAAGAATATCTGCTGGGGGAGCCTTTTGACCTAGGGCGTTCCGTTCCGATTCCAGAGCTAGAGGCCCCTGGAATTGGTTATCAGTATTGTTGGAGGATGGATGCTTCGACCACGATGGGAGACCTTGTGGAACTGCTAGAGGAAGGGCAAACTATCCCAGCTGGGGCATATTTGCCAGATGATAACTTCAGCAGGCTTAACGGCTCTATGGCTAACGGAAACTGGAAATTATTCATCGAAGATATTTGGGGGACAGATAATGGGACAGTTTTTGATTGGGGGATTCGATTTGCAAAAAGTCCCCTTGAAGGGATTGTCGATCAGGGCTGGAAAACTCTTCCACCAGGATTAGCTGGCGACTCACTTTCAATTACAGGGCAATTGGGGGTAGGAAGGCATGATCTGCGTTACTTTCTTGAAACGGAGGATGGGTGTACCAAAGAGGCAGTTTTGCCAATTCAGGTGATCCCATCCGGAGCTGTACCTCCTCAAATTGACACGGTACTTTGCGAACCTGGGTTTCTCTTTGATCGATGGATTGCCACTTCAGGCAGCTATCAGTTAACCATTGGCCCACCTGCGTACTGTGACAGTGGAGTCACCCGACTACGCGTTACGATCAGGGATAGTATTCAGGCTGATCTATCCGTGGCTGGTGATCTAGATACTTACACTTTTACAGTTGGAAACCTATTAGATGAACAAGTACTAATTGATTTTGGAGATGGTCAGCGCAGTACAGAGAGAACAACTACCCATGTCTATACGCAGTCTGGGAGCTATCAGCCCAGTGTTACGATTTATGGCCCCTGCGATACGACCACTTTCCAGTTTCAACCAGTAACCGTCCCAGCACGCTACCAGACAACTGGTTATATAGAAACTGGACCATGGTCCGACGATATTGATGGAATCTCTGGTGTACAAGTGTCAGCGAATACTGCCGAGCTTGCCTATCCAGATCAGTTAACAGGAGAAGATGGTTCATACCGCTTCATGAATTTTTGGGCCAATAGCAGCTTTGATCTGCAGCCCTTCAAAAATGATGACCCAGTAAATGGTCTTGATATTGCAGATTTGATTCGCCTTTCTCGACATCTAAATGGTTCCACCACCTTCAGCTTCCCAGCGCAAATATTAGCAGCTGACCTAGATTGCGATACGATGATTACCAATCAAGACCTTCTAGAGCTTCGTAGGTTCTTGTTGGAGCCCGGTCAGGTATTCCCTGATAGCTGTGCCAGTTGGATATTTTGGCCACAAAACTATGTTTTAGAAGAGGCTTCAACGCCCTTTGATCATCCGGTTGCTATTGCCATTGACAGTATTCAAGCCGATACATCTGGCTTAGACTTTTATGGGGTGAAACGGGGTGATATCGGGGGGAATGCTTCTGCCGCGAGAGGCTCGAGCCCGCCAGATTCCCTCTTCCTCCGCCTCAAAAATGGCTTTGTTGCTGCTGATGACACACTACGACTAGATTTCAGAGTAGAGAATTTTGAGGAATTGGTGGGCTTTCAGGTAGAGTTGGCGTATGATACCGCAGCCTTAGCATTTGAAGAAGTAGTCTATGGTGAGGTGCCTAATCTCAATAGCGAGCATTTTGGTTTGTCTAAGGTAGAAGAAGGAATTATTCGAGTGGTTTGGCTAGATATTTTAGGTAATGCGCATAGCTTGGATGATGGCACCTTAGCCTTCGGCTTAGCATTCCATGCCAAGACGGATATCGAAGATAGGATGAATCATCTTGCCATCGGTTCTCGCGATTTATCCGCGGTATCCTTCAATGCGGAATTGGTAGAAGGACCGGTGGCTCTGAAGATTGATTTGATTACTGATTTGGAGACATCTCAGGTCTTACCTTTTGAGTTATTGCAAAACAGGCCTAACCCATTTAAGGAAAGTACATTGGTTTCTTTCTCCTTACCGAAAGCTTGTCAAGCTAGCCTAACTATTCTAAATCTTGCAGGACAGCAGGTTTTTCAGATAGACAAACAGTATAGCGTTGGCCAGCATACGGAGGAAATCCATCTGGATGTACCCGGTATTTATTACTACGTACTCACAACACCTTGGGGAAGACTGAGTCATCGGATGGTCTTGACCCAATAACCCCCTTTTTTACTAAACCTTTAACGCGCACTAAAATGAAAAAAGCATTGCTTTTGTCCCCATTGGAAAGCCAATACGCCAATATGCTAAGGCTACGTTGGATTTTACCCTTTTTCGCTTGCTTAACGTTCAGATTCGCTGGCTTTGGTCAGGTAGCGGTCAATCCCATATCCTTTGAGGTATCCTATCTAGATTTGATTCAAAGCGAATTTGCAGCCGAAGATATTGTAATTCTAAATGTTAGGCCTTTGGTGGATTTTCGGAGTATAGCTACCTTCTCTGGAACCCAGTCTGCTCTTGGGATGTCGGAAGGTCTGGCCATTACTACCGGCCGAGCCGAGGAAGTGCTAGGGGATCCTTCTGAGAGCATGAGCCAAACGCTGATCGCAGCTTCGGACCCAAACGTAAATAATCTCTATGATCTCGGCGGACGGACAGATATCCAAATCCTTAGGATTTATTTTGTGCCTTTGGGGGATAGTTTGGATTTCAGTTTTATCTATGCATCGGAACACTACGACGGTTTAGAATGCAGGCCTGACTATGATCTTGTCGAAGCGCATCTTTATGAGCTTGATAGATTAGGCGCAATGGATCCTAAAGGCAATATGATTGGGGTTCCTGGTAAACCGGATATTCCTGTTAACGCCAATACGATTAATGGTGGCGCATTCAGTAGTTTGACAACGCATTGCTTCATTTTGGATCCAGATTGGCGGGATAATGAGCCCTTTTATGCCGGTACTAATCCATCATTTACCTTCAATGGATTTACACGAGCCTTGCCCTCCCAGAAAATCGGCGTTACCCCGCTGCAGCGATACCAGTTGGATGTCGTCTTAGCGGAGGGCAGTTCAGCCGACGATGATTCCGGACTCTTTTTAGAGAAGGGCAGTTTCACTTCCAATAGACTGGAAGACAAGCCCTACGTAGTAGTAGATCGAGCAGAGGAGATTTGCGATACCCTTATGGTGGGAAATACGTCGATCACGGAAACGGGTGTCTATTTTATTAGGTTGACGGACGAACAAGCACCAGTAGATACCTTCGTTAAGCTGTCCATCGTTAGATATCATCCGAATGCTACGGAAGTAGTGTCTTTATGTCCAGGTGATTCCATTCAGTTAGCTGATACCGTCCTGTATTCTCCCACCTCATATACCATCACAACCACTACTGCTGATGGCTGTGATAGTACCACTACCTATCAAATACTCTTTAACAATGACTATGGTTATACTGAATATGAAGAATACGATCTATGCATAGGAGATACGCTGTTTATTCTGGATACTTTCTTCACAGAATCTGTGCTGTATCGCGAAGTACGACAGTCTTTCCAAACTTGTGATAGTGCTTTCTATTACAATGTGCGTTTTTCCGATGTATTGGAAGTGGATGAATTCATTACTGCTTGCCCAGGAGATAGTGTATGGGTGCAAGGTTTGCTCTTCTTGGAATCTGGATCGGTGCGGGATACCCTTATCGGTACGGGGAGTTGCGATACCATAAGGACTACTAATGTCCGCTTTGAAGAACTTAGTATTGAATTGAGCGAGGGTTTCACGGGTATATACTGTGAAGGAACGGATTTTACGATCCAGAGAGGGGATGATTTTACGGTAGAAGAATCACCAGAGGAGCTAAGATTTGTGCGAGGCGAAGGATACCCTCTACCGGATGGAACTGGCGTATCCTATGAATCTTCGCTTTATGTCAGTGATTTTCTTACTGGAGAGACAGTAGAAGAAGCCGGGGGAATAGCAGAGATCTGTGTAACCATGGAACACAGCTGGCTTTTTGATCTAGATATCTTTTTGCAAGCTCCGAATGGCTCTGAGGTGGTGTTGCAGCAACAAGACTTTATTGTAGATGATGTGTATTTAGGAGAACCGATTGACGGCGATGAAAATAACCTTATACCTGGAGTTGGCTATCAGTATTGTTGGACTGCTTCCGCTCCTTATACTTGGACCGAATATTATCACCAGTATAGACCACAAACGCTTCCCGCCGGAGACTACGCCATACCAGACGTATGGTCTAGACTCAATTCATCTCGTGTCAATGGAGAATGGCAATTAATTGTAAGAGATTTATGGGCGGTTGATAATGGTTATATCTTTGATTGGTCCATTTCTTTCAGTACCACAGAAAACACGATAGTAGAACAGGGATGGGTAAATCCTACAGTTGCTCAATACTATGATGATAGTACCCTGGTTGCCAACTTGCCTACCGGCAACTATACCTTTGACTACTATGTAGTTAATCAGAATGGGTGCCGTTCAGAGATATCCATCCCTGTTCAAGTCGGTAACGATGAGTTGCCTGCCGTGATCGATACCGCGATTTGCCAGCCTACTATCATATTAGATACCTTAATTCAGGAGGGGGGAGTATATGAATTGATACTTGGTCCACCAGACTATTGTACGATAAATCAAGTAACGCTCAATGTCGAATGGGTAAATCCACCCGATACCACCTATATTACCCAAGCTATCTGTCGAATCGATGAAGTAGGGACAACGACAGATATCTTAGTCAGTGAATTAGGATGTGATAGTATTATTGTAACCACTTTTGAACTGGAATTGGACACACAGTTTCAACAAACTTTTTACTGTGATACCTTGATTGTTGTACCAGATACGACTACAGTGATTAGCTATGGAACCGAAGGCAACTGCGATATCGTCATTGTAGAAGACATCATTAATCTTCCATTAGATACCACCTTTATTTTTGAAACAACTTGTCGGCCAGAGGATGTCGGGGTAGAATCACAATTGATTTCTAATCAATTTGGTTGCGATAGTCTGATCATTACACAAATCGACTTGCTGATTGATACGGTTTATACCGATTTGGAGGTTTGCCTCGAAAGTGAGGCCGGGGTATTTACTAGCTTGGAAACAGCAGAAGATGGTTGTGTATTTACTTCCATTGAGACAAGAGTATATATCCCATTTGAGTATGCTTGGGAAATTATCCCAGATACCTGCCGATTTGGGCAGGGCAGTGCGGAACTTGTCCCGCAAAACGCAGAGTTCGTTTACGACTTGACTTGGAGTGGTCCAACTGATATTATCAATCCTGATGCACTGTTCAGTGGTGTTTACAATGTGACGATTACAGGGACGCATCAAGAGACGGGCCATATTTGTTCCGCTGTGGAGCAGGTAATTGTCGGAAATATCGAAGATCTACCTGACCTGGACTTCACCTTTGACGGAGGAGAATTAACCTACTCCTTTGTAGGGACGGTCGCCAATGCCAATGAATTCTATTGGGATTTCGGAGATTCAACCACTTCGGTGGAATTAAATCCTATGCATGTCTACAATGGACCTGGAACCTATCTCGTCTGCTTAATAGCAATGAACAATTGCAACTCCACCCAAGTATGTGAGATCGTGCAAACACCCAATTGGTATGCTATCGGAGGGGCAGTACAAACTTCTCCCACATTGGCCCCAAGTGTTCCTTTGAATGCCGTCGATTTCCAATTGGAGTATGCTGATCAGGAAGTGTCTACAGCTTCCAATTCTGATGGTAATTACTTGATCCAGGAAAGATGGGAAGGTATTGACTATATCGTATTCCCATCCAAGGAAGATAACCTGCTAAATGGTCTGGACGTAGCGGACTTGATTCGCTTGTCCCAGTATGTGAATGGGACAAGAATATTAGAACTGCCTGATCAATTACTTGCCGGAGATATTGATTGTAATAATGAAGTAAACAGTGAAGATGTGTTTGCCCTACAGTCTCTATTGCTGGGGGGCACCAATGAATTTGAGCCCGGTTGCTCTAATTGGATTTTCTGGCCGCAGACTCATGTTTTTAATGACCTGGAGATGCCATTCGATCACCCTAGATCCATTAGCGTGCAAGCACTAAGCCGGGACGTCCTTGATGCTAGCTTTTATGGCCTCAAACGAGGGGACTTGGGGGGGAATGCCGATGCGGCTAGAGGCGGAGCTCCGCCTGACTCATTATTTTTCAGGTTGAAGAATGGCTTTGTTGGACAAGGCGAGGCGGTGCAATTAGACTTTAGAGTAGAAAATTTTAAGGATTTAGTAGGGTTTCAACTAGAATTGAAATACGATACTACGGCTTTAGCGTATGAGGAAATAGTACCAGGGGAGGTACCGGGCCTCAACGCAGAACACTTTGGTTTGTCGAAAGTGGAGGAAGGCGTGATTCGGGTCATTTGGCTTGATGTTCTAGGAAATGATCACACTTTAGAAGATGGCACACTAGCTTTTGGTTTGAAGTTTATTAGCAAACAAGAAATTCTTGATCGGGAGGAACATATTGCTATCGACTCCAGAGAGTTATCTGCTGCCTCCTTCAATGAAGCATTGGTGGAGGGGCCTGTAGCTCTGAAAGTTGATGGCTTGACATCTTTGAATCAATCAACAAGACAAGCGTTTACTCTATTTCAAAACCAGCCAAACCCCTTCAATGGAAAAACCAGAATCCCTTTTGAAATCCCTGGATCGGCAAGAGCAACTTTGCGGATATACAACCAACTGGGACAATTAGTTTGGATGAAATCAGCAAGCTATCCAAGTGGGCGGAGTGTCGAAGAAGTTACTTTGTCTGGAAGCGGCTTGTTCTATTATAGTTTGGATACTCCTTGGGGGCAAGCCACTAAGAAGATGCTCCTGGTAAATCCGTGAGGCAAATAATGTGGGCGTTCCATCAAGTTTACATCAAAAAGTCCTTGAAACTGCCTGGCTGACGGTTACCTATTGGTAGGCTCAGAGATCATCTATATAGATGCTTCGATGTTACCAAGGACCCTTAAACAAGATAACTTAACCTCAATTCTGACCCTAAATGAGATTTTCTTTTATTCTTCTATTGGTTCTTAGCTTATCCTCATTCGCTCATGCAACAGATTACTTTGATCTTCCAGCAGCTCTTAACTTAGAAAAGCTTCTTCAGATACATGCTAATCCATCCAGTTCAATGGACAATAGCAAGGTAAATAAGAAGCTGGAAGTCGAGCCAATTTCAGCGGATTGGAGAACTAATGAGCTGCTTAATATGAAACCGGCTTCCTTAATGGGGGATACGATTTTTCTGCCGGACACCATTCTATGTGTGCCTGATACAATTTTTGGGATACTTATTGACTCTACAGGCACTTACAATATCAACGTTGGTCCACCGGCTTACCCAAGTGGAACTGTACTGAATATCTTTGCAAGAGTTGAAAATAGAAGGGGACCGATTACACTGGTACATGGTTTAGATTATGTTGTTGTACTTTTGTTTGATTATGAGGATTTTGGTGTTCTAATCGATTACGGAAATGGGGATGATACCCTTTTTCAAAGGGGAGATTTGGACAGTCGTGTTTACGTCAAATATGTGTATCCAGATACAGGAACATATGCAGTTTCATTTGAAATCTATAGATCATGTGATACAGAAATTATTCCAGGTGTTTTCCCTAGGCCTTATTATTGGCATCGAGCTGCAGGCAAAGTTTCAAAATACCCAGGCATAGGACCCCCAGAAACTATCCCAAAGTCTACAATGATTAGCAGGTTCGGTTCTCAATACAGGCGTAGTCGAGAAACCTTTACTGATACAAATGGAGCATATTTATTCCGTAAACAATTTGAGGGATTTCAAGCTTCAATCCAGCCTAGCGCAGAGGTTTTGGATCTTGAGGATCTTGATATTGCGGATCTATTGCTACTTCACCAACACTTAAACGACGAAAGACTCTTAGATGCTCCTGCTGGAATCCTGGCAGCAGATATTAATGCAGATAATTCAGTCGATATTACGGATCAAGAATTGCTACTTCAGAGACTTTTAGGAATAGAAAGTAATTTTCCAGATACTAGTACATCTTGGATTTACTGGCCACAAGCCTATGAATTTCCTGACCCAGATGATCCCTTTGGGCATACCGATCGAATATTCCTACCACCTGTTTATGCGGATACATCTGGTCTGGATTTTTATGCAGTAAAGCGAGGAGACCTTAGTGAACAGTTACCGATTGACACCTCTCTTGTTGGTCCAGATACGCTCGTCTTTAGATTAGACAATGATCCGCTCAATATTGGTGACACCGTAACCGTAGATTTCCACAGCCGAAACTTTACGGATCTAGTAGGCTTCCAATTCCAGCTGGATTTCGATACCAATGCCTTGCATTTTCAAGGAGTGGAGGTAGGAGCCGTGCCCGGGCTAAGCGAAGATAACTTTGGATTGAGCGGAGTGGATGAGGGAGAGCTTCGTGTTACTTGGCTAGATTTCACAGGGCAATCTCATAGCTTGCTAGATGAAGAGGTGGCTTTTGGATTGCAGTTTATAGTTGAACAAGGTATCATTGATCGGGGTGAACATCTTACGATCAATGAGGCGGAGCTGGGAGCTAAGGCTTTTGATGCCAACCTGCTCGAAGCTCCCGTGCAGCTATTAATTGATCCCATTAACTGCGTGGATACTACCTATGCAAGCGCTATCTCTTGCAAGGTTGATGCGCCAAGCGAGACAATCGCTGTTTTCCCGGATCCCTTCGGCTGTGATAGTATGGTGATCACGACCATTACTATTCAGGTAGATACGAGCTATCAGCAGCTCTTAGAGTGTGATTCCACATTGACCAATAGGGATACTGTTTATACAAACGCTGTGATTCGACTGGCCAATGGTTGTGACGAGATTCTGGTGACCGAAACGATTCTGCTCCCTAATGATACCACTTACCTGCAGCTAAGTAGTTGTAATCCGCAAGATACCGGCTTAGTGCTCAACTCCTTAATTAATGAATTTGGCTGCGATAGTATCATTAGCACACAGACGGATCTGAGTTTAGATACTGCCTACGTTGCCACTTTTGTTTGTGATGAAGGGTTGGCAGGAGTACTCACTAGTATTGAAGAAGAAGCGGACGGTTGCCAGTATGTTCAAATAGAAACACGAAGCTATGATCCCTTAGATTACGAATGGAGCATCAATCCAGATACCTGCCGCTTTGGAGTGGGTTCTGCTGAATTCATCTCTAATGATACCAACTATGCCTATTCCTTCGAATGGGAAGGCCCAAGCGCTGAAATTAATCCAGCGGAAATGTTTGCCGGGGTGTATACTGTCACGATCACGGCTACTTCAACGAGTAACGGAACGGCCTGTCAAGACACGGCGCGGGTGATTATCGGAAACATTGGAGATTTGCCAGAACTTAACTTTACTTATACAGGTGATGAACTTACCTATAGCTTTACGGGTAGCGTGCAGAACGCCGATAGTTTCTATTGGGACTTTGGTGATTCCACTACCTCGACCGACTTAAATCCAACCCACCTTTATCAAGAGCCAGGTACCTACCTGGTTTGCTTAATTGCGGAGAATGGTTGTAATAACACTCAAGAGTGCCAGGCGGTGCAAACGCCAAATTGGTACAACATCAGTGGGAAAGTAGAAACCTCTCCAACGCAAACAGCCGTGCTGCCTATTGTTGCAGCAGCAGTTGATTTGACTTCTATGGAGGTGGAAAGGCAAGCCAATTCGAATATGAATGGGGAATATCAATTCATAGAATTATTCGAAGGGTTAAGCTATGAAGTTAGGCCGGAAAAGGAAGAAGTCGTGCTGAATGGTTTGGATGTAGCGGATGTAATTCGACTTTCCCAGTACTTGAATGCTAGTCGGACGCTGGTTTTGCCAGATCAATTGTTAGCCAGTGATTTAGATTGCAATGAAGTGGTGGATATGCAAGATGTGCTTGTCTTGCAATCCTTGTTGTTGGGAGATCAACTCCAATTGGACAATGGCTGTTCCAACTGGATCTTCTGGCCACAGTCCTACAATTTCGCCAATCCAGAAACTCCTTTTGGGCATCCAACTTCCATTCCATTCGAAAACTTGAGCGGAGACAAATCAGATGCCGACTTCTATGGCTTAAAACGAGGCGATTTGGGCGGAAATGCTGATGCGGCTAGAGGTGGAGCTCCGCCTGACTCATTGTTTCTCCGACTTAAGAATGGTTTTGTTGCTACTAACGACACCTTACGACTGGATTTCAGAGTGGAGAATTTTAAGGAATTGGTTGGCTTCCAAGTAGAGTTAAAGTATGATACTTCTGCACTAGATTTCCTTGAACTCACTTTGGGGGAGGTTCCGGGTATGAGCGCAGAGCATTTTGGCTTATCCAAGGAAGGAGAGGGGCTTATCCGGATTGTTTGGCTGGACATTTTGGGGAATGCACATAGCCTGGAGGATGGCTCCTTAGCTTTCGGCCTAAGGTTTATGACCAAAACGGATATCGTGGATAGAGGAGATCATATTGCTATCGATTCCCGCGATCTATCGGCTGTTGCCTTTAATGCCGAATTGGTTGAGGGGCCGGTTGCTCTGAAAGTGGATTTACTTACAGCCTTAGAAACGTTTAATAGTTTATCATTTGCCTTATTACAGAATAGACCAAATCCTTTCAAAGAGAAGACCTTGATTCCTTTTGAGTTGCCAAAATCAAGCCAAGCCAGTTTACGTATTTACAACCAGCTCGGGCAACTCGTGTGGGAGAAAACAGCTAGGTATCCGGGTGGGCGCAGCACAGAGGAAGTAGCATTATCCACGCCCGGACTCTATTATTACCAGCTCGAAACCCTTTGGGGACAGGCTACCCGAAAAATGTTGTACGAACGATAAGTGTTTCAGTAAGGAGAAGTAGATATGGGTAGATATAGGTGTGCAATGGAGTAGGTTGAGCTCCGGGGATCAGCAATAAGAACTAGGCAATTTGTCCGGGTACCATCTTAACCTACTTGCCAATCCTTTCTCAATCAACTAAGTACTGCCAAAGTTGTTGTAGAAAGTAATACCGGGAACCCATTCTTTGTCGACCTGGCCTAGGCTACTTTTAGGGCTAGATTTGTTAGAATTTACTAAACTAGCTCACTACCTTTGCCAAAACAACAAAAAATGGACCAATCGGTCTTTTTTGCCTAACCAATATTACAACCAATAAGGATCAAAAAGAAAGATATGAAAGAGGTATTTATCGTTTCCGCTGTTCGAACTCCAATGGGGAGTTTCGGAGGAATGTTTGCCGGTCTATCCGCCACGCAACTAGGTACGGCAGCTATCAACGGCGCTTTGGACAAAGCAGGAGTAGCTGCTACAGCTGTAGAGGAAGTGTTTATGGGGAATGTCTGCTCTGCCAATTTGGGACAAGCTCCTGCACGTCAGGCTGCGCTGGGTTCAGGGATACTCAACACTGTACCTTGTACTACCGTAAATAAGGTTTGTTCTTCTGGTATGAAAGCCGTCATGTTTGGTGCCCAGAGCATCATGCTTGGTTTGACAGACCTAGTCGTAGCAGGTGGAATGGAAAGCATGTCGAATATTCCCTATTATGTCCCCAAAGCTCGATTTGGATATAAATTCGGAGATGGAGCCTTGATTGATGGCCTAAGTCGTGATGGTTTGAAGGATGCTTACGATCACAATGCGATGGGAGTTTGTGCAGATGCCACAGCGGAAAAGTATAGCATATCAAGAGAAGAGCAAGACCGATTTGCGGTTCGCTCTTATAAATTAGCCGCTGAATCTACAGAAAATGGTGCCTTCAAGGACGAAATCGTAGCGGTTAGCGTTCCGCAAAGAAAAGGAGATCCTTTGTCTATCACTGAGGACGAAGAATACAAAAAGGTGAAATTTGAAAAAATTCCTGCTTTGCGTCCTGCTTTTACGAAGGGCGGTACGGTGACTGCGGCGAATGCTTCTACGATAAATGATGGGGCATCGGCTTTGATCCTTGCTAGTGCAGAAAAAGTAAAAGAACTGGGTCTAACACCCATTGCAAAGATCAAGTCCTTTGCGGATGCAGCACATGAACCGCAGTGGTTTACTACAGCTCCTACCAAAGCAGCGCCTGCGGCATTGAAGAGAGCGGGCATGAATATTGGCGATATTGATTTCTGGGAAGTGAACGAGGCATTTGCCGTTGTACCTTTAGCATTCAACCAAGAATTGGGTGTGGATGAAGATAAAGTGAATGTGTTGGGTGGCGGAGTTTCTATCGGACATCCACTCGGATCTTCTGGTTCTCGGATCATTGCTACCTTAGCCAATGTATTGCAGCAGAAGGATGCCAATGTTGGCTTGGCTACCTTGTGTAATGGTGGTGGTGGCGCGTCTGCCATCGTCATCGAGAGCGTCTAAAACAAGAACTATAAGCATACAATCAGGCCTCAGTGATCCTATGATTGCTGGGGCCTGATTTTTCTTGCCCACTTCCTTCCTGAATTGTTCCCAGTATTCAAAACTATCCTTATTTTGGACGCATAAAATACTGTGAGCAATGTCTACCTCCCTCCCAAAAGCTTGGTCCGTAACTGGACTGACCCTTCTTCTTTATTTCCCTCTTCTAGCACAAATCGATTTGCCCGTTTTTTTCGCCGATCATATGGTTCTGCAGCGAGACCGGCCCATACGCATTTGGGGTACAGCACCGGTTGGTGAGCAGTTAAGGGTGAGTATGCAGGATCGAGTGACTGTGGTTAGGGCAGATGAAAATGGACAATGGATGGCCACCATGGGATCGATTCCTGTCGGCGGGCCTTATAGCTTAGAAATCAAGGGGAGCACTAGTTATCGGAAGCTTCAAGATGTTTGGGTAGGAGAGGTTTGGCTTTGTATGGGGCAGAGCAATATGGAATGGCCATTGTTCAAAACCGATAGTTATGAAGAGGTGCGGAACCAGGCTAGTTTCCCCAATTTGCGCTACTTCAAGGTGGGTAAAAGTATGGCCATGCGGCCGCAACAGCAATTGAGAGGGGGTAGCTGGCAGATCGCTTCGGCTGAAACAGTAGGAGGCTTCTCAGGGGTGGCTTTTCATTTTGCCGAAAGTAAATGGGAGCAGGAAAACGTGCCGATTGGACTTGTCGAAGTATCATGGGGTGCTACAGGCATACGGACCTGGCTGGGACCGGAGGCCCTCCGGAAGGATTCCAGTCTCGCTGTTGAGCTATCTGTCATGGAGAACTTGGATATTGACAAGGTTCAGGATAGCCTGGGCAATGCAGCTGTATTGTGGAGAGAAAGTTTCGATCAATATGATCTAGGCTTATCCGAAGACTGGGCTTCTACAGCTGCTGCAACCTTGGATTGGCCCACCATGGAGCTGCCAGATATCTGGGAGCGCGGTGGACCCTTATTGGTAGATGGGACGGTTTGGTTCAAAAGAGATTTTGAGATCGCGACAGAACAAGTAACACAAGATATCGAGCTTTCTTTAGGTGTCTTGGATGATCGCGAAACCGTTTATTTGAATGGCGTTGAACTGCCCACTGAAAACTTTAGCTTCCGATCCTTTAGGACCTATACATTACCGCAAGAACACCTACAATTAGGAAGCAATACATTGACAGTAAGAATCAAGGACTATGGCTACGTCGGTGGTTTCCTCGGGCAACCCTCGGACCTACATCTCAGTCAAGGCGATTGGCGCCTTTCACTAGCAGGTTCCTGGCGCTACCAGTGGGGGACTCCAGACTTACCTCCCAAGCCACAAGCCTTAGGCCCAAATACCTACCCGGGTTTAATTTATAACGCCATGGTAAGTCCACTGACACAACTTACTATTGGCGGCATACTTTGGTACCAAGGTGAAAGTGATTTGAATGCCCCCTTTCATTACAGGAGACTTTTGCTAAATCTAGTAGATGACTATCGCCAACAATGGAAGTTGGGAGACTTTCCTTTTCTCATCATTCAACTCCCTTTTTTCCGGACGCCGTTAGCAGATCCAGCGGAAAGTGGCTGGGCCACACTACGAGAATCTCAAGCCTTCCCGTTAGCCAGGCGCCAAGTTGGTCTGGTCCCGCAAATTGACCTGGGAGCAACACATAACATTCATCCTACCAATAAGGCCGAGCTTGGTAATCGATGTGCTACCGTGGCTGCCATTTTGGAAGAACGAAGTCCTATGAGTTTTGGTGGTGTGAAGGTAGAAGAAGTACAGTGGCTAGATTCAGCTTTAATTGTCAAATTCGATCAGGTCGAGGGAAGTCTTCAGAGTAGCACTCCAGATCAGATTCCAGGTTTTGCCATTGCAGGCGAGGATGGGAGGTTCTACTGGGCAACAGCTAAGCTGATTTCTGAGACAAGTATTCGACTCAGTAGTCCACAGGTGATCAGCCCTTTCTATGTCCGGTACGCCTGGGCTGATAATCCAGGAGCGCTGGATCTTTATGATGGTTTTGGCTTGCCGGTATCTCCCTTTCGCACAGATAAACTTAAAGTTCCTTGGGAATAGGCCCTTACAATAGAACAAATCATCCCATTCGCCCCTCTTTCCTCCCATTCTCCCCTTTCACTTGGAGCCAATCTGGTGAAGGAATAGCTTTGTGGTATTCGAAATTTTAAAGTAGAGAACCATGAGTCTTTCTAAAAGAGAACAAAATAAGTTAGCCCAGGGATATGGCCCTTGGGCATTAGTTACAGGTGCCTCTTCAGGAATTGGGAAGGCGATTGCCATCCAATTAGCCGAAGCGGGCCTAGATTTGATTTTAGTTGCCAGGAGAAACTCGCTCCTAGTTGAGCTGAGTGAAGAACTGAAACATGGGCGAGACTTAAAAGTAGTCTGTATATCAGCAGATCTTAGTCAGCGATCCGGTGTGGAGAATCTTCTGCAGCGGCTAGAAACATACGATATTGGCCTGTTTGTAGGGGCTGCTGGATTCGGTACATCCGGTGCGTTCATAAAGAGCGATTTGAATCAAGAATTGAATATGCTCGCCCTTAATTGCGAGGCTATCTTGTTAATGACGCATTACTTTGCCAAAAGCATGGTAGCGCGAGGGCGAGGTGGGATCATTTTATTAGCATCCTTAGTGGGATTCCAGGGCGTTCCCTATGCTGCCCACTACGCCGCCACTAAGGCCTATGTGCAGTCATTGGGAGAAGCGCTAGCAGTGGAGTTGAAAGGACATGGAGTAGATGTACTTTCGGCTGCACCGGGTCCCGTAAACAGTGGTTTTGCTGATAGAGCCAATATGCAGATGGGGAATGTTTTAAGTCCAGACCAAGTAGCGATTCCTATTCTCAGAGCCCTGGGAAAGAGAGATACCGTTTTGCCAGGTAATTTAACCAAATTGCTGGTCGGTTCCTTACGCACAGTACCTCGTTGGGCCAAGGTTCGTATTATGAGTAAAGTAATGGGAGGAATGACGCAGCACCAAAGGGCTTCTTGAAGAGAGAATGACTAAAAAGAGTAGGCCAATTCTATGAGTTGGCCTACAATTACTATATAATACAATCTTCCATTAGTCCGTACAAATAATGGTACCGTCCGCTGCAATAATCACATCGTAATCATCCTGATCAGTGTCCACCTCCAGGCTATACTGAATGGCTCCATCGGCTAAAATCCATTGATAAATATCGTCATCCTCTAGTGTATATCCTGGATAGGCATTGGCTAGGCTGTCGAGGACAGCCATGGGGAGTTCAGCTTCGGTAATTTCAACAGAGGCAAATAGATATTCCCAGTCTAAAGAGAAATATAGTTCTACTTCTTCCTCATTTTCACCTTCGAGCTCAATTTCGATAACATTTATATCCCCACACAGGTCTTCTATTTCAATGCCTTCCACTGTGAGGTCAGGGTAGAGTTCGATTAAATAAGCTAAAACCGAATCGGGTACATCAGCTAAGGATAAGTCGTTGTCCCCATCATCATCATCTCCGTCGTCACCGTCTCCATCATCACCATCATCATCTCCATCGTCATCATCTCCATCATCATCGTCTCCATCGTCATCGTCTCCATCG
>CAJXPD010000056.1 GCA_913057785.1 uncultured Lewinella sp.
AAAAAGGCCGATGGATATCCATCGGCCTTTTTTATTTATCCAGTCTTTGACTGATTTTAATTGATACCTAATTTAGCTTTAAGAGCTGGCATCAAATCGTCTGAGTCCTGCGCAAATAGAACGGAGTTGAAAATACTTGTGTCAAACACCATTCCATAGCCATTTGCTTTGGCGTATTCCTCAACGGCTTTCTGAGCTTTATCGACGATCGGCTTAATCAGCTGCTCTCTTTTCGCTGCTAATTTTTGTTGCACCTCCTGCTCATATTGCAAGATCTTATTGCGTTCATCTCCCAAAGCTTTTTCTCTTTCAGCCTGAGACTTGGGAGTAACTCCACCACCTTGTATGTCTTGCTGAAACTTTGCAACCTTAGTCTGAAATTCTTGAGCCATTTTCTCTCCCGCCGCTACCAATTGCTTTTGGTAAGCTTCCAATTCTGAATCGGCTGCTTTGGTCTCTGCCATTTGAGCTACTAGACCATTAAAGTTAACATGGCCATACTTCTGCTGTGCAAAACTGCTCGACAATCCCACAGTTAATAACAAAGCCAAAGTGAAATATATCCTCTTCATAGTGAAATTTAATTTTCTACAAAATTCAAACGGATCACCTCTATGTGATTGGCTATCAGGGCGAAGATGATCCAATTTTCAATGCCCCGCAAAGGTAGGTTTCCCTTCGCAACTATTCTACATTTCGACGGCAAAATTTCTGCTTCGTCACTTAGCCGATGTAGAACAAGGCTATGAGGAATAAAAAACAACTAATTGTTTGAAAATATTTGTTTATAAAAAACAAATTGTTTTAATTTGTGAAAACACTCGACTGTCACACAAAAATTTGCCATGAAAAGAAAATTACAACAGATCAAAACCGCGCTGCAGTATCGCCTTCAAATACTGCGTGAAGTGATTATATATTATGTTCGCACCTACTGGTTGAGAGCGGGGCTCATGGCTTTTGTAGCTTATTTAGCCATTAGCAAAGACATCAGTATCGCTTTAAAATTTGATAATGCACCTTCGTTAGCTCAGAGCGTAATGTACACGCCTCAGTCTTTGCCCGCGGCGTATAAGAAAGAGGTCGCTCCAGCTCAACCCGCTGCATCGAAACCTATGAATGTATCTTTACTAACCAATAAAAGTAAACCAGCTGCCAGCCCAAAAAAAGAAAGTACACCTCCCGCAGCTTTGATTAAAGATTCAAAAGAGAAACCATCAAATGACCCTAATCTGGCCAATACCTTTTCCAATATAACGCACAAGAAAGATGAATCCGCTGCCAGGCGGGCTGCCAAACGAAAGAAACAATTGGCTTACGTGGAGCGATTTGAAAAAGTGGCTAAAAGTGAAATGGAAAAATTTGGAATTCCTGCGAGCATTACCTTGGCACAAGGCTTATTAGAAAGTAATGTCGGTGCAAGCCGTTTAGCCACTCGGAATAAAAACCATTTCGGGATTAAGTGCTTTTCAAAAAGATGTGGTAAAGGGCATTGCTCTAATTTCACCGATGATTCGCATAAAGATTTCTTTCGTATATACAGAAGTGCGTGGGAAAGCTATCGAGCACATAGCAAATTGTTAACCGCGAAACGTTACAGCAAGCTATATAAGTTGAAAAAGACAGACTATAAAGGTTGGGCAAAGGGGTTGAAAAAGGCAGGATACGCCACGGATCCAAAGTATGCGGAAAAGATAATTGCGCTAATTGAAGATCTTAAGCTGCACCAGTATGATAAATAGCTTCACCGCCAGAGTCATTCATGCGACTGGAACCAGGCTAGTTATTTCCCCCTACTGATGAGATTCAGTAGGGGGAAATTGTTTTAGGATTTAATGAAAAGTTGAGTACTTACTTTTTCCGTAGTCTCTAGCCTGATCAGGTAACTACCTTTAGGTAGGTGTTGAACATTAATGGCTTCTTCTTCTATGTTGTACCTTGCCTGTTGTATAAGAGAACCATCCAGGCTATAAATGGAAATAAATGAGTTTTCATCGACTAAGCGAGAACGAATTCGAATAAACTCGGAAGAAGGGTTGGGATAAACACGCATCCATTCTCTCGCTGAAACTACTTCCTTTGTGCTAGTTAATCCATCTGTGGTTGTAAAGTTATCCATCACGAAATAGGCTGGGGTATTCATCCCAAACATCCCATTGTCTGTGGAAGATAAACTGAATTGTAAGCTATCGACCGGGCCAAGACTTAAGAGGTCGACATAGGTCCAATCCTTGACAATATAATCTTGAGTGTTGTCATCAAATCGATAATCTGCCAAATAGAAATCAACACTATCAGCCACTAGTTCTCCATCATGATAGCCCTTAATGGTCAGCAGGAAGTAATCTGGATCCGCCCCAGTCACTCCCCCGAATTTTTTGGCAAAACTATCTCCATCCCGCATACTCAAATAGCCATAGGTATTATTGGTGATATAAAAACCCTCCACTGGGTTACCAATTGCCTCATTTCTCAGCTCCAAAATTCTTGGATCGGAAGAGAAGAAAACGGCAAAATTGGAAGACCCATCATAGCCCGAACCAGTAATGACACTATGTTGGTTCATAAAGCCAGGAGTGAGGGTATCTGCTTGACTAGAAATGGCCCAACCAGACCAAGAATTGAACTCGGGGTTGAAAGAGTTTGGTAGAAAGATGTTTCCATCCTCAAATCCTCCTGACATATCGCTGCCGTTCAAGAAAGAATCTGCCAGTACAGGGTGCGTTTCGA
This sequence comes from uncultured Lewinella sp., assembly GCA_913057785.1. Classification (GTDB taxonomy): domain Bacteria; phylum Bacteroidota; class Bacteroidia; order Chitinophagales; family Saprospiraceae; genus DT-111. The sequence goes on from CAJXPD010000056.1 coordinate 2,731, forward strand.
AATCGCTTAATGTTTGTGCTAGACCTATCAATGAGGCTAGGCACAGGAAGGTGGTTAGTAAATGTTTCTTCATAATTCTTTATTGTAGTATGATAGTTTAATTCCAAATTGATAGTGTATCCCCGGCATAGGTCTTCGCTCAACGACCAAATAAGTGCGATCCCAAATGTTGTTGATCTGAAGGAAGATGTGACTTTCCGCTTTTTCTGCTGATAGGTAATACTGTAAGCGAGCTTGACCAATATCAAAAGGTGCCAGCGGGTCATTAATGCCTTGGGAGGCTCCTACAAATCGATGGTTATAGATCAATTGTAGGGATTGCCAGCTCAGCTCCAAATTGCTGAAGCCTTGATGAATGGGGGTGTACAGGAGTTGTTGTCCTTCTGCTATTTTGGGGTTATCTAAAGCGATTTGATTGGTGGAGCGGGTATAATCATAGCCGGTAGGACAAGTTCAGTCTAGATTCTAATCCTCTACTCCAAACGGCAGCTATATTGTTGGCGGACCAAAAGTTTTGCCCGGTCCGTATGCTCCACAAGATCCAGTTGTCAATCTGCCGATTGAAGCCCGTAAGCGATCCGCTAATGGCAAATGCATTTTCACTCCAGGTACCTTCAAGGCTAAGTTCTTCACTCCATCCAGATTCCGCCTTGAGATCAGGGTTGCCACCAGGTCGCCAAAATCGATCATTGAGCGTCGGTAGGCGATAATTCCGACTGACCTTTCCCTTGATCCTTAAATTCGGAAGAACCTGGTATTGACCGGCTAAAGTAGGAACCAATGGGATCAACCCCTCATCTACAAGCGTCTGTCTAAAACTAAGTTGCCATTCCCATATCGATTTCCGTTGCAGTATTGAAGCAAAAAGGGCAGATCGATTCTCTTGCTCTTGAGTTTGATAGCCATTGGATTCTGCCTCGTTGTAAGTTTGAGTATAACCAGCTAGCAATTGATACCCATTTTTCCCATACCATTGACCACTGAACTCTCCAATCAAACTATAGAAATGGCTTGGAGAATTCAACTGAATCTGTGGATCGAAATATTGCAGGTCTTCATCAAAACCAGCAAGTTTAGTTTGATAGACAGATCTGTCATTGACTTTGCGCCATTCCAATACTAAGCGATCAGATCGGTCAACCTGATAAGCCTCACTTCGGGTCTGCGTATTGGTGGGTGGAATTTGACGGTCTGAAAATTGTCTCCAATAGTGAAGTGCTATTTGTTGCCTTTCTGAAGGATTCCAGTAAATGTCCTGATTGAAGTTGTGCTGAAGCAAAGTCGCATTAGTTTGCTGCCGCTGAGGAAACCCAGGTGCTATGTCGTAGTAAAAGTCATTGCTTGCTTCTTGAAAGGAGAAACGGGTGCGGCTTTGCCAGTTTTTACTGCCAACAAATAGATCAAAGCTTTGCTGGAAGTTGTCAAAACTGCCAAAAGACGTTTGACTACTTACCCGAAGTCCTTTTTCATTATGGGCTTGATTACCCAAGGAAATAATTCCTCCAACCGCTCCACTACCCCAAAGGGCAGTGTTCCCTCCCCGTTGTACACTGATCTGATCCACGCTTTGCAAGGGTAGCAGAGATAGGTCCAGTAAGCCGAGCATTGGACTTTGGATAGGAAGACCATTCCAAAGTACCAGCGTGTGTCCTGCACTTCCACCACGAATCGATGAAGTAGCTAAGCTACCTAGGCCATAGCTCTTCATATAGATTCCTGCCTCTTGTTCTAAGAGACTAGTTAGGTTCTGAAAGGATCGGCTTTGGAGTTCTTCTGCGCTCCAGTTTACCCCTTGACTACCAACTTTGCTATTTTCTATCCGAGATTGTTTTACCTCCAAGGTAGGAAGCAAAAGACTGGTGTCCACTTGAGCGCTAGTAGCACTTAAGAAGCATATTTGGATAACATATAGTAGACTTATGTTTGGCCTCATGATCCCAGTCCTTTGGAGAGGTGGACAGGAAGGCCGGATAGATGCAAGACAGGAAAGCCATAGTAGTATGGAACCACTACTATGAACCAATCTAAATCTTATAGCAGAGCGTGCTATAACATCGGATATTCATCTACCGCCGACTTTTCCTCCGAAAGCCTCAATGTATTGGCGAATTGCTTTGGCAGGTCTTCTGGCTCGTTCCATTTTCAATGCCTTCCCACCTTTCTACTTCTATTCAGGCAGTGGCTTACCAATTGAAAATATTAACTGGAACTTACAGCAGCGGGGACTGCTCCGGATTCACACCGGATTCCCTTTTAAGGTTCATCGCTTTAATGAACCACCAATGCAACCGCAAAGGTAGGTATTTGCTTTGATCTTCACAATGTGACAATCATTTTGGTAGACCTGGGGACAGATATGGTTTAGTTTTGAGCTGATTATGTCTGGTGGAAAATAGGTGTTTGAATAAGTTAAGACGGCTTGAATTTTAGAAAATGGACAAGCGATTTTTTATTTGTCTTGCAAATACGAATTAAATAGAACATATTTGTCTTGCAAATACGAATTAAATCATGAAAGGAACCCATTTAGGCGAATTTGAAGAATTGGTTTTATTGACGGTTGGCATTTTGAACGGTAATGCTTATGGCATTACGGTCATGGACGAGATCGAAACGCATACCGGTCGATCAGCTAGCGTAAGTACTATTCACGCCACTTTACATCGTCTAGAAAAGAAGGGCTTTATTGAATCTTTTACCGGTGGGGCTTCGGCCACGCGGGGCGGAAGAAGTAAGCGTTTCTATAAAATTAATCAGGCGGGTCAACGCGCCTTGGAAAAAGTACGAGAGCAGAGAGAGAGTATGTGGAAGCTAATGCCTAAAACCTCAATCTGATATGCCTGTACAACCTCCGAAGTGGGCAATGAAGTTTCTCGAATGGACTTGCTCTTCGACTTTCTTAGATGAGTTGGAGGGCGATCTATTGGAATTGTTTGATAGAGACTTGGCACGATTTGGATCAAAGAAAGCCCGGCGTCGATTTACTCGTAAAGCACTCCTGTCTCCCCGTTGGCACCGATTACCCAAGATCACCAATTATCACCCTGTTGTTATGTATAGAAGTCATTTTAAAGTTGCGATTCGCCATGCCCTTCGGCATCGTTCTGCTACCTTCATTCAGGCACTTGGCCTAATGCTAGGTTTAACAGCCGTTTTCTTTATTGCACTGTATGTTAAATATGAATCTGGTTATGACCATATGCACGAAAAGCGAGACCAATTGTATCGTGTGCTACGCCAGAATCCGCTCGATGGAGCCAGAGGGCATGCTACCTCCTCCTTACATGGTGCTACCTTGAAAGAGGAATTTCCTTTTATTAATGTTTGTCGCTACGGAAGTGATCCGGTCAAAATAGGAGAGGTTAAACCGCTTTTGGTGGAAGATTTTTACTGGGCGGACTCCTCATTTTTTCAGCTCTTTTCTTTCGATTTTATTGCTGGTGATCCTTCAAGCTGTCTAGATGAGGTGAATAGCTTAGTCATCACCGCCTCTTTGAGTCGCCAACTGTTTGGCACCACCAATTCCTTAGGAAAGACCATCCCCGTGAAGGTATACGATGGGAATCAAGAGTTTTTAATGGAAGTGAAAGGAGTAGTCAAGGATTTACCGGAGCGGACACATGTTCAATTTGCTGCCTTGGGCCCCATGGAAAATGCTGAAATCCTCTACAATCGATTGCTTCAGCAATGGGGCTTCTCCTGGTTGCGCACCTATATTGAGGTACCAGCAGATCGAATTGCAGAAGTTAAAGATGGAATTCCCAGAATGCTGGACAGGGTGATGGGAGATGATCGTCCGGCTTCCTTTGGGATCGATCTGCAAGCATTCGATGATGTCTATTTGAACTCGCAGGATATAGCGGCAAATACTTTCCGGGGAGATATTCGAAACCTGAAGATATTTGGTGCCATTGGTCTGTTGATATTGTTGATTTCGCTGTTGAACTACGTCAACCTAGCTACAGCTAGGGCAGTAACCCGTATTAAGGAAGTAGGAGTGCGAAAGACACTAGGTGCGCTGCCGGCTGGAATCATGGGGCAGTTTATTGTAGAATCTGTGCTATTCACTTTGGCTGGAGGCCTGGCTGCTGTTTGTTTGGTGGTGAGTGGTTTACCATATATCAACAAGCTATTGAGTTTGAACCTTTCCATAGATGTGATAACTGTCTGGGATGGAGTATTGGCATTAGCCAGCTTAGTGTTACTCGGCATTATTACTGGGCTTCTTCCCGCCCTGGCCATGGCCAAATTACCGACTTTAGGAGACACCCAAGCTGCGCTGAATTTCAAGCCAGGGCAAGGAAGTTGGACTCGGAAAGCCTTTATTGGCATACAATATTTTGTGAGTTTGGGACTTTTGGTAGCTGCCTTTGCGATTTATAATCAGTACCAGTACCTCAAGAACTTTGATTTAGGTTTTGATTCGAGTCAGCTCGTACACATTCCAGTGGACGACCGAGATATGCAGCAGAAATTGGGCTTGATTAAGGAACAAATTCAAGGCTTGCCAGGAGTGTTGGGCGTTGCCGCAACTGGAGAGGACTTACCGAGTGATCTCAATAACACCTGGGATGTCAACTGGAATGGTTCAGGACGTGAGAATCCTCTACCGATAGATATAGTGGGTGTAGATCAAGACTATTTTGAATTGATTGGCATTGATTTCAAGGATGGCCACAACTTTAGAGCAGATTTTTCCATCGATTCAGCCAGGACTGTCATTTTTAATGAAGAAGCTAGAAACTACTTGGGGGATCAATACCAACAAGGCCAGGAGGTGCATATTAATGGTCGGAATAGAAAACTGATTGGAGTAGTTGAAAATCACCACAATGTTACCTTGCACTCTAAGGTGGTCCCTATTGCCTATATGATTTTTCCTCCAGGCTTCCGAGTGAGTGCCGATAATCTACTGGTTAAGATTAATACGAATCAGGTTTCTTCACAGCTTGAGCAGTTAGAAGCCGTCTGGAAGGAGTTCTCAGGTGATCCCTTTGCTTATAATTTCGTAGATGAAGCTTTTGCCAAAGCTTATCAGGCAGAGCAGCGATTTAGTACCCTAGTAGGTATTTTTACTTTAATAGCTATTGCCATCTCCATTGTGGGGCTATTCGGATTGGTTAGTTTCACGGTTCAGCGCAAACTGAAAGAAATTAGCATTCGAAGAATACTAGGCGCTACGGAGTTGCAGCTTACCCAGTTGCTGGGTAAAGATTTCTTCTTGGTTTTTGTTATCGCATTGATTTTTGCGCTACCTATGGCTTGGTATCTAGTAGGGAAGTGGCTCAATAACTTTGCTTACAGTATCGACTTAAGCCCTTTGTTGCTGTTATATGCAGTGTTGATTTGCCTAACATTATCAGCAATAGTGATAGTTTATCACTTACAAAGAACGACAAAGATCAACCCCAGTACGATGCTATCTTCAGAATAGATTAGAGTATTATTCTGCTCTTTTGAAGTCCCTTTTCCCTCCCGTTTTTTCCATGAGTTTGGTCTCCTGGATCACGATATTATGTGAAAAGGCTTTACACATATCATAGATGGTCAGAGCAGCTAAGGAGGCCCCAACGAGGGCTTCCATCTCGACCCCAGTTTTGGCGGTAATGGTAGCTGTACAATTGATTATTACTGCTCTGTCTTCACGAACTTGGATATCGATATGGCAATTATCTAACCCAAGTGGATGACAGAGCGGGATGAGTTCACCCGTTTTTTTTGCGGCCATGATTCCTGCTAGGATGGCGGTCTGGAAGACAGGACCTTTTTTTGTGCTGATTTCATCCTTTTCTAGCAAATCCATGATCTTCTCATCGAGAATAACGATGCTCTGAGCTCTAGCCGAACGTCTGCTTACTTTTTTCTGACCTACATCCACCATATTGGGGTTGCCCGAGGCATCGAGGTGGGTAAATTGCTCTGACATATACGTTTAATTTGCTTTTTCTAGGCGGATCGCAACCCACTTAGAACTAGGAGTTTTGCTTCCTTTGGCGAAACTATTGATCGGTACCAATACATTGGCTTCAGGAAAGTAAGTAGCTACGCAACCACTCGGAATGTCATAAGGGATTACCAAGAATTTCTCTGCACGCCTTGTTTGCCCCTCGTGCTCTCCTACTAGGTTAACAATAGATTTCTTCTGCAAGCCTTCCTTCTTCATATCCGCTCGGTTCATTAAGACCACTCGGCGTTCATTATAGATGCCCCGGTATCGATCATTTAGACCATAGATAGTGGTATTGTACTGGTCATGACTTCGGATAGTCATCATGATGTATTCACCTTCATTGACCTGGCGTTGCGGAGGCTTATTAATGGTGAATTTGGCTTTACCGGTATCGGTATTGAATTTACCATTTCGTGCTCCATTCGGAAGGTAGAAGCCACCAGGTTCTCTAACACGCTCATTGTAGCTATCGAACCCCGGGATTACCTTTTCAATATCATCGCGGATTTGATCATAATTGGCTGCCATGCCTTCCCAATCAACCTTACTATCACTTCCCAAAGTAGCCATGGCGAGGCTGGCTATGATGGCTGGTTCGCTCTTCAAGTCACTGGACACAGGAGGGAGAATACCCTGAGAGGAATGGACAATTCCCATCGAATTCTCGACACTTACAAATTGTTCTCCACCTGCTTGTTGGTCTACTTCCGTTCGACCTAGGCAAGGAAGAATTAATGCCTCCTTGCCATGAATCAGGTGACTCCGATTAAGCTTTGTTGAGACATGGACCGTTAAGTTGCATCGCTTCAAGGCTTCGGCCGTGTATGCGGTATCTGGTGTCGCCGAGATGAAGTTTCCTCCCATGGCGAAGAATACCTTTCCCCGACCATCGTGCATAGCATTAATGGCATCCACGACGGCAAAACCATGTTTTCTTGGGGCACTAAAACCGTAAGTTTCTTCTAGTTTATCCAAAAAGCGGGCAGGCGGTGCTTCCCAAATACCCATGGTCCGATCCCCTTGGACATTGCTATGGCCCCTTACTGGGCAGGTACCTGCTCCCGGTTTTCCAATTGCTCCTTTTAGGAGAAGTAGGTTAACCACTTCTTTAATATTGGCAACACCATTTTCATGCTGTGTTAAGCCCATCGCCCAGCAGATAATAATCTTATTGTTTCGCCGGATCAATTCGACTGCTTCCTTAATCTTGTCCCGTGCTACTCCACAGGCTTCAGCTAAGGTGTTGAAGTCATATTGTTTCAAATCTTCCAAGAAGGCTTCGTATCCTTCTGTGTTCTCCACAATAAAGTCAAAATCAAATGCCGAACCCGGCCGACTTTTTTCCTCGTACCACAATAGCAACATGATTGCCTTTAGTAGTGCCACATCGCCATTGACCTTAACCTGTAAGAAGAGGTCTGTTAGTGGAGTTCCTCCGGACAAAACCTTACTAGGGCGCTGCGGATTTACGAAGTTGATCAAGCCCGCTTCTGGTAAGGGGTTGATCGTAATTATCTTGCCTCCGTTCTCTTTGCATCTCTCTAGAGCAGTAAGCATCCTAGGATGGTTGGTGCCCGGATTCTGTCCCATTACGATCACCACTTCTGCCTCGTATAAATCTGTCAAGGTCACAGAACCTTTACCTATACCTAAGGTCTGAGAAAGCCCTTGACCACTTGACTCATGACACATGTTCGAGCAATCCGGCAGGTTGTTGGTCCCGAATTCTCGAACGAACAGCTGATACAAGAAAGCTGCTTCATTACTTGTACGCCCGGATGTATAAAAGATGGCCTCATCGGGATGATCTAAGGCATTGAGGTGTTTACCGACTAATTCAAAGGCATCTTCCCAACTGATTGGTTCATAGCGTTCACTACCTTCTCGCAGATACATCGGTTCAGTTAATCGTCCCTTTTTCCCGATTTCAAAATCCGACCAAGTCAACATTTCACCAATGCTATGTTTAGCAAAAAAGCGGCTATCAATTCGTCTTTTAGTTGCTTCCTCTGCAATGGCTTTGATACCATTTTCACAATACTCGCCTAATTTTGAGCGTTCATCATCGGGATCAGGCCAAGCGCAGCCAGGACAGTCGAAACCCCCTTTTTGGTTCACTGCTGCCATCGTTTTCCGAGCAGTACTAACGCCCATGTATTTGTTGGCTTGTTTGAGGGCAGCGGTTACGCCCTGAACTCCTGCCGCTTTTGTTTTGGGTTTACCGAGTTTAAGGCCAGTGAATTCTGCAGGTGGTTGTCCAGTTTCCGCCTCTTTTAATTTATTGTCTTCTTGTACTGACATGAGGTTGCTTAATAAATGGTGTAGTAGGTTATACCTAATATGGGAATTAGTGTAAATTTTTTCAAGTGCCTTTAACAGGCTTTGACCTCTTCCTCCGCTAAATCTCCAAAAAGATCACTCTTATCCTCATTTTCCCTATCCTTGCAAGGGAAGTCCTTTTCAATTAAAACCTGGAGTTGTTTTGCGTTTTGGAGAGGTATAAATGTCTCCAGGCCAACTTGGTTGGAATCGATCCAGCTAGTGGCTTGGTTTTGGGGGATAGTTATTTGGATTTGATGATCAATGTAAGTGGCTTGAATGCCCGATGTATTATCGGCCATATTTAACGAAAAGCTAAGTGACGAGGTTTCACCTGGGAACCCTACTTCTTCCATAATTGTCACTCCTTTTCTTAACGCTTCAATTTCTGATTTCCGCAACCGCAGACGGATGCTGTTTTGGACACAACGCATTTTCATGACGGATCATTTTATCTATTCAGCTACTTATTTCTTTTTATTGGAAAGGTCGCCTGGTAAAAGTATCTTCATTTTAGGCCAGCGCTCGTTCGATTAGTGATTTCGCCTTCTCAGGATATTCAATTTTTAGGGCTTCTCCATGACCGTTTGGGGTCATTTTTCGCCACGTCTTCTGGAGAATATCGATTACTTTTTCATCCTCATGCTTAATGGCAAAGGGTTCGAAATAATAATCTAAGAAAACCAGACAGATAATATCCTCCAATTGTTGACATTCTGGATCTTTCCTCAGGTTTTTCTTCTTCAATAGTTGTTGAACGCGAGCAATTTGATTCTCATGGTATCCCTCCTGCATAAGAATCTCACCCGTTTTTGTGGCGTGAAACTGCTGGAGCGATGTCCTCCATTGGTGATAGCCAACTTTACCCATAGGATAATCTGATCTGGGGATTTCCCAGCGGCAGATATGTTGGGCATGCGCTGCAATGCGAAGTTCTTCTGATGCTTCAGGATAGACCTTATTAAGCCATTGAGTCATGCGTTGGGCGTATAGCCATTCTTTCGCATGCTCTTTTCCTTCCCACTCTTCTTGATTAGGGTCAGCTTGGTTGGCTTGATCAATGGCTTGGATCACTTTGTCAAAGCGATTTTGATCTTCGATCATATTCTTTTCTCCTTGGGAATTTAGGTATTAGGGGCTGATTATAAATTTAAATATAATCTGAACGGGAAGATACGGCAAATAGCAGGATACCTCAACATTTTGAGTTTTGAATTGACGGAATCCAATTTGTAAATACCTTGGGTTGACGCTGAATGAACCATTCAATCAATAGAAGATTAGGTACCCAGCAGGACCAACTTACCATTCGATAGGCCGTATAAAAATCCATCGCAAGCACGGACATGTAGAAAGGTAATTGTAAACGTAGGGTTACTGCCGCAAAGGTCAAGGCATAACTGCGCAGCATCCACTCTCTATGTGCCTCTACATTTCGCTGTTTGATAGTGGTGTAGGCCATAGTTGTGGTATATAGCCACAGCAGGGCTAGACCGGTAAAGCCAACTTTGGCAAGGGGGCCTCCTGTGGCGTAAAGTGCTATGCCTAAACCACTAATTCCTCCCCAGGCGCAGGCGATCACATAAATCCGGCCTAAGAATCTATGCCAAGTGATTCGCTTTTGTCGAAACTTCGGGAAGAATTGAAAAGCGCCGGTCATCAAGGCTATTCCCCCGCCTATGACATGAGAGTAGAACCCGATTTGATAAAGGAGTACTTGAGCAAGTTCACCTTTTGTTTGGAGAATGCTTTTTATCTTGAAATCCAGAAAAGTAAAAGCATAAGCTCCAATGCTAAGGCTAAGCACAACCATCACTATACGGCCAATGTTTTTCATTTGTTTAATCTTAATAGAGGTCTAGAAAAGGTGGAATTTATAAGGGAAGTTAAACTTTAATCAATTGAAAAGCCATCAGTTAAATAATTAATTATCAGCATAATCACTACTCCCATGCTATATCTCACTCAACTGATTTATGTGAAAGAAGGTAAAGAGGATACTTTCCATAGTTTTGAAGCTGCAGCAATTCCTATTTTAGATCAGTACAATGGTCATCTCTTGGCTAGATGTAGACCTACTGATCACTCTTGGATTGCAGGGGAATACCCAAAGCCCTACGAAGTTCACATAGTTCGCTTTGATACTAGGGAGGACTTTGAAGCCTTCGCTGAAGATAAAACCAGGAAAGACTTGCTTCCACTCAAGGAATCTTCTATTGATCGTACCGTATTGATAGAGGGTAGGTTACTTTAGTCATGGAAAGTACCGCTAACTTTGACCCAAAATCACAAATAGCTGGCCCATAGACCAAAGCATTTGGCCGTTGAGAGCTACAATTTTGTCCTATCGTTTCACTCGAGTTGTTTTCATCAACTTATCAAAACATTTAGGATGAAAAAGTCAAATCACAAAATTTCGGCAACTATTGATGTTACTCCTACAGAAGCTTGGCAGATCATTGGAGCAGTGGGTGGTGTAGACAAATGGCTAGCCCCTATTCAAGCCTGTCGGGTAGAAGGAGATAAGCGATTTTGTACCACTGAGGACGGGGAATTCTCGGAAGATATACTTAAAGTAGATCACGAGAACAAGGTTTTAGAATATCTTATACCCAGCCAAAATATGTTACCTGTAGAAAATATCCAGGGACGTATGCAGGTCACGGCCAGCGAAGGGAAGGCTGTTGTTGAATGGGCATGGGCGTTTGATGTGGAAGAAACGAACGAGGCCGGAGCCAAAGAAATGCTCAGTATGGTTGGTAACATGGGGATTACTGGCATCGAATCCTTGATTAAAGAAGAAGCTGGATTGGCAGCGTAAATTGAATTGTAAACAGAGGGTTACTGCCTATTTTGGCAGTAATCTCTTCTAGGAAGCACCTATGTTTTTAGACCATCAAAGACTTGATTTATTTGATAAAATGCTTTTCGAAAAGGCCGAGATTCGCCCTCCAATGCGAAAACCTTTAGGCATGCCCAATGAAGCCTGTTTATTATATATCGTGAAAGGAGCAAATGCTGTCATTTCACCTACACAGGCAGAACTGGTAATGGAGAAGCAGGCCTTGATGATGAAGTGCGATAACTATGTATATGAAATGCAGCCCAGCCAAAATGCTAATACTTACGAGGCGGTGGCTGTCCATTTCTATCCGGAGGTATTGAAGAAAGTGTTTGAAAATGATCTTCCTGCTTTCTTGAAGGAGGAACAGCAAGAGCCGCCCAGAAATTCTATGATCAAGATCAAGGTGGATAGATTGCTAGAAAAGTACTTCGATAGTATTTTGTTCTATTTCGCTAACCCAGAATTGGCGAGTGAAGAGCTCCTCATTCTCAAGGTTAGAGAACTTTTCCTATTATTAGAAAAAACCGATAGTAGACAGCTTAAAGAAATAATCAATAGCTTGTTCACGCCCCAAATTTATTCTTTTAGAGAGGTGATTGAACGGCACTTATATACCCATATTACCAATGTCGAGTTGGCAGAACTTACCCACCTAAGTTTATCCTCTTTCAAACGGGAATTTAAACGGATATATGGAGAGAGCCCTAGGCGTTACTTGCGAAAGCAAAAGCTCAAGAGGGCTGCAGAACTACTCAAGGTAAGTGAAATGAATGTGACTCAGATTGCCTTTGAATGTGGTTTTAAAGACCTAGCGCATTTCTCCATCGCTTTTAAGGATACGTATGGCTGCGCTCCTTCCTTGTATAAGAACAGCCATTAAATTTGACTAAAAGGGGCTGAATATTCAACGATACCCTTGACCTCTGACAAGGCTCCTGGTGTTAATTCTAATCCCATGAAGTACTCACTCGGCACTTCATAATGTGTTCCAATCTCCCATTTTTCTGCGGGTTCAAACCCAAATCTAGGATAATAGTCTTTATGGCCGAGCACGATGACGGATTGATACCTTAAGTCTTTGGCCATTGCCAATCCGGCATGAATCAACATTCCTCCGATTCCACTTTTCTGATATTTAGGTAACACACCCATTGGGGCTAAGGCCAGACTTTCTGTTTTCTGACCGTCCGGTCTCACGATTTCTATTTTAATAAAAATAATATGGCCAATGATCTCTTCATTCTGGATAGCAACCAAGGATAACTCAGGAATGAAACAATCATCTTGGCGAAGTAAATCTACTAACTTGCCTTCGTTTTCCTGGCCAAAAGCTAAAGCATGAAGTTGAAATATCTCCGGATGGTCCGCTGCTGTTTCAGGTCTAATGAGGATATCCATTCTTAATTTATTTACCAAGGTTCATTTGTGAAATCAGTTCTTAACTAATGCTAAAGAGAGATCGAGTCGCAACTTTATTTTTGCAAAATAGCTAGTTTTGCAGAGAAGGTATATTTATGAATCATCCGGGTGTATATTTTACTGTTCTTTGGCTTGCCTTGCTGTCGCTGAGCATAGGGATGTTCCAGCAAAGCCGATACTCCATGTCCCCCGAAAAATCTGTCGGACATTTGGAAGAAGGAGCTACCTATGTGTGCCCGCCCTGTGGATGTGGCGCTCACCACCCTGAACATGTTTGGCATACACCAGGCTTATGTACTGCCTGCAGCATGCCGCTGATTCGTTCCGATAGGGTCCGTCTCAGTTGGGCGGAAAAGTTGTTTAAAATAGAACGCTACGTTTCGATTTTCCATTATCGACTGCTGTATCCAGCCTATCTCTTGGCCTTTTTTACGGGCTTCTTAGGACTTTTTCGAGATCGCAAAATACCACTTCGAGTACTCTTCTACATTTTTCTATTGGGGCATGTGTTTTATGCTTTCAAACACCAATTGTGGGGCACTTCCTATTCCTTGTCCGTTCCGGTGCGTTGGCAGTATTTTCCCATTGGATTCCTATTATTAACAGGGCCTGCACTTTATCTATATTTCAGGAATAAACAGGAGAGAATCAAGAATTGGCAGAAAGAAGACCGCTGGCACTTTTTGCCGGGCTTAGTTGTGATCATTGCCTATTCCATTTTGTTCCTTGGACCTTCAGCCTGGCGGGACTGGGCAACCTACAATGGATTTGACCATTTTCTTGCCGTTGCGGAGCAGTTTACTTTTCTAATCTCTGGTGCTTATTATGGATGGCTGAGTTGGAGCCTTTTTGAGCCAAGAGAAATGCAAATTAGAGAGCGTAAATGGCTAATGCAGCTGCTACTTTTTCAAGGGATTATCTGGGTCAGTTGGCTTTTCTTACTGTCCATCAACCTTTTTCTTTTTGACATGATGTCTACTAGCTTGGATTATCATTTAATCTGGTTTTTGATTGCGGCTTTTGGTTGTGTAGCAACGTATTACATCTTATTTCAGTCCGATCAGTTGGGGCACCTCAGTCGTAAGAAGGAAAATCGCTTGACGGAACCCACTTTGGAACAGTTAAAACAAAAACTATTGGGGCTGATGATGGGGGATAAACCCTATTTAAACCCCGATTTAAGCTTGGCGATCTTAGCACAGCAATTGGAGATAAAAGAAAAAGAGCTATCAGAACTCCTGCAAAAAGGATTTGATAGCTCTTTTTATGCTTTTATCAATCAGTATCGATTAAACGAAGTCAAAGAGATGCTAAGGGATCCCGAAAATGATCGGTTTACCAACTTTGCTTTGGCTCAGCAGGCTGGCTTTTCTTCAAAGTCAACCTTTTTTCACCTATTCAAAAAGCACGTGGGTATGACCCCAGGTGCCTACAAGAAAGAAAACAGAATTTAGTCCTTCCTTCGGATTTTAACCTCTCCAGAATTTACTTGTAAAGTAGTTTCCGTTCGGATGCGCTTATCTCTTTCTTTCAGCGTCTCAACATACTTGTAGGAAGCTTGCGCTTTTTCAGCGTCTAGCTCTAGAATCATATAGCCGTGATCCCTCATGTTGGCATATTTTAGATGAGGATTGATTTCGGTATTTACAATCTTCTTCTCGTGCTCCAATACATCTTCAGTTGACGCCCTTTCATTGGAATTACTAGAGTTAATGCTTGTTACGCCAAATTCTACCGCGAAGGCACCTTCGCTAGTGCTAGAGTTGTATTCTTTTTTTGGGTTATTAGTTACTTCAAAGGCCCAGGAAGAATGGGTGTCTCCGGTTAAGAAGACCAAGTTTTCCAGTTCATTCTCTTTGATGAAATCAGCTACTTTCTGCTGTTCTGCTGGGTAGCCGTCCCAGGCATCGAGATTGATGCTAAAGGTAGGGAACCCCCAATCTAGGTAGGAGAAGATTACCTGGTTACCGATGAGCTTCCAACGGGCTTTGGAAGTCGTGAGTCGCTCTTGAAACCAAGCCAACTGTTCTGCCCCAAGCATGCTTCTATCTACGTTCTGTAAGGTGGCATCGCTTAAGCTATCTACCTGTTTGGTTCTTCCTGCTAATCTTTCATCAAGCATGATTAAATCGGCCAAATCACCAAAGGAAAAAGCGCGATAGTGGGCTGCACCATCTCTAATCGGAAGCCATTCGTAATAGACTTGTCTAGCTACGGCTTTACGAGTATTATAGTCGCCCTCATCCTCCTGATGGTTCTCTGCTCCATCTTTGTAAGAGTTATTGGTAATTTCATGATCATCCCAAATGTTAATGAAAGGATGATTGGCATGAACGGCTCTTAGATCTTGATCAAGCCGATATTGAGCATAACGATCTCTATAATCTTGTAGGCTTACAATTTCGTGAGGAGGCACATTGATACGTCCGATCGCCGTGTCTCCGTATACACCAGGGCCGTATTCATAGATGTAATCACCAAGATGCACTACGGCACTTAGGTTTTCTTCTTCAGCAATCCGGGCATAGGCATTGAAGTAGCCAAATTCATAGTTACTGCAGCTGACTACTGCAAAACGCAATCGCTCAGCTAATTGAGGCGCCGTTCTTGTTTTTCCAGTCATAGAGGAACCCTCTAGCGCTTTAAAACGATAATAGTATTGCGTGCCTGGTGTTAATCCTTCAGTAATGTCTACTTTGACGGTGTAATCTCTTTCAGGACTGGTTGTTTCTTTTCCGGATAAGGCAACTTCTTGAAAGTTTTCATTCTTTGAGATTTCCCATTCCACTTCTATCTCGGGAACCTGTGTTGCAGGCGTTACTCTTGTCCAGAGAACGATACCTGTTGGCAGTGGGTCTCCGGAAGCGACACCATGGTAAAAAGGAGCCAAGCTTTCGTCGCGAAATTGGCTGGTGTTCTCCTCCAATGCTTCGTAGGTAGGTGCTTGCTCGCAAGAAATTAACCCGATGAGAAGGAGTAGTGTGAATAGACGCATGTTGCTTGAGGGTTTTATGTTTGGAGTAAAAATAACTGGCCTATGTATATCTTGAGTTAAGCAGAAGGAATTATTCTATTATTTTTTGGAGGTATTCTCGTTTTGTTGTTTCTGAGCGAGCGTAAACCCTGAGTAGGCTAAGTCATGGGTTACTTCCTGACCATACACCGGAAAATCTTGCATTTCCTCGAGTGATCCAAATTCAATCTCCATGATAAGGAGTTTTTCGGAATCGATCAAAACTTCATCTACCCCGACCCTGTGTTGACCCAATTGAAAATAGTATCTCGTTTTTTGAAGGCGAAAACTAGCCATCGATTCCCTCAAATGCTGATAGGATTCAGCCGTCAAATAAATCGTGGTAATCTCATGTAGCGATAAAGCCCCTTCTGTAATGGGCTTTTTTTGAGTCAGTTTATAGGTAAAAGGTGCTGCCTTACCCATCTTCCTTAGCCTTAGACCAGCCTGCAGAAGATAATGATCTTCAATTGATTTTACATCTAATAAGGGTAAATGAGATAAGTTTTCCTTTAGTAGAAACCTTCGCTCATATTCTACACGGGCGTACTTGCTCATATTTATTGCCAGCTAAAGTCCCAAATGGGCTTTTCGCCTAGTAGATGTTCAACGAAATAATTCCAACGTTTTTTTCTAAAGTAGTCTTGATAGATGCCACGGTAGCCATGACGCTGACTCGGAAGAATCAGCAAATCGAACTCTTTATCAGCCTTGACTAATGCTTCGGCTAATTTGAAGGTGGCAGATGCATTGACATTATCGTCTAATGCACCATGCACCAGCAAAAGCTTTCCCTGCAATCGGTTGGCCATCGTAATGTTGGACACCTCATGATAAGAAGCATCTACCGGCCAACCCATGTACATTTCAGGCCACCAGGCTTTCTCCATCCTGAAGTCGTGATCTGCGGAACTAGCCACAGCTACCTTGTAAAAATCAGGGAATTGCAACATGGCATGTCCGGCGTCGTATCCTCCGGCAGAATGCCCAAATATCCCTACTCGATCCAGGTCAATCCAAGGATATCGTTGCGCCAATTGACGCAAAGCCAAGACATGATCAGCGAGATTAGAACCCATGTTTTTATAGGAATAATTATGAAACTCCTTTGATCTACCCGAAGTCCCAAGGCCGTCTACCATCATTACAATGAAACCAAGTTCTGCAAGGGCTTGATTGCTGACGCTGAGTACACGCCTGTAGTCCTTTGGAAACATCTGGGTGTGCGGTCCTGTATAGCTATGATCGATGACGGGATATTTTTTAGCAGGGTTGAAGTTGGTAGGTTTCCAAAGCGCGCCGTAGATCTTGGTTTTTCCATCCCGACCAATGGCAGTGAAAACTTCCGGCGCTTTCCAGCCTTTAGCTGTAAGAGCTTTTACATTGGCCTTGCCTAATTCCATAATTATTTGGCCGGTTTCAGCATGGCGTAAAACCGTTCGCGTGGGCTGAGTGGCCGTGGAGTAATTGTCGACAAAGTGTTTGCCATTTGGTGCAAAGGAAATGGAGTGATGGGCATCTTCTGGGGTCAATAGTATCGGTTCCCCTCCTTCTACCTTTACCTTATATAAGTGCTGATGATATGGATTTCGTTCAGGATCCTTCCCTGCAGCTAGGAAATAGACCCAGCCGTCATCGCTGATATGCAGAACATTATGGGTGTAGTAGGCACCTAGGGCTAAGGGATAGATTCCTCCCTTCTTTAAATCGAACCCATATAACTGCCGCCACCCACTACGTTCTGACGCAAACAGAAGTCTGTCTCGCTCTTCTACCAGCCAATATTGGAAATTGTCAATATTGGTTTTGCTGTTATCTGTAACCAGGCTAATAATTCTGTTTTTTGGGAGGTCTAGCTGAAGGACTTGGGCTTTTTGGTAGCCCCGATCTTGATAATATCCATAGACCTGCCCTGGAGTTTCAGACCAGCGAAAAGATATCGAATTGATATGTGTCAGTCTTGGCAGATCAAGGAGCAGTTGTTTCTTTTTAGAGATATCGTAAAAAGTGGGAATGGAGTACACCATATTGGTGTCACCAGGAGATCCTCGATAGTATGAAAGAAGACGAGGGCGATACAGTGAATCTACACTCCAGTCCAACATATACATCTTGTTGGCCGAGCGCAAATCACAAATATAGGTTTGCAAATACTTGGAATCTGGTGACCAATTGACATCAAAGCGGCGAGGTCGTTCTCCTCCCTCCCCTTCCATTTTGTCATACCAACCATAGTAACTGCCATATTCATAGTTTTTCCTCCCGTTTTTACTAAGTTGGTGTATGGCACCCGTTTCTGTGGAACGTATAAACAGGTTGTAATCTTCGGTATAGGCAATCCACTTGCCGTCCGGAGAGAGAGATTCGTATGAAAGAGATGACTTTTCTTCTGCTTTCCAAGCCTGAATAGAATAAGTGTTTAAGTCCGCTTCATAAGTTTTCCCTTCTACAACAAACTTGATCTTCTGCATGGACAGCACCTCTAATCTGTCCAATTCCAGTGTTTTGGCGTCGAAGGCTTTTCTAAACTTCCCCTGCAAGGCCGAGGCTAATCTTGCATGGTCAAACAGTGGATTGGCTTTAGCTTCAGAAAACTTAGCATGCCGATACTCCTTAGCTCCTGGGCTGTGATGGACCCACCAAAGACCAGTGCTATCCGATAGCCACCTGGGTTGAGTGTATAGATTGAATGCTGTTTTGTTCTCAATGTTTGTCCATAGAAAACTAGCTGCTCTCTGATAGTCTTCTTTCCCAATGGTTTGGGATTTGCTGCTTTGAAGATTGAAGCCAACCAATATAGAAAGTAGGCAAAACAATCGGATCTGGGAAGGTAAATATCTCACTTTTTAGTACTCCTTTTTTTACGAAGGTACACCAAGTGGAGTGCTTTAGAAAAGGACTACCCTGAAAATTATCTTGTTAACTCCTCTTTAGTCAGAAAACAAAAAAGTGGATACCACTCCTGATATCCACTATTACCAACTATAGGATGTTGAAAACATCCCGATACAATTCTTAGGCCGCTACCGTTGTCAACTCTGATCCTCCCTTATCATCTGCCACGCGCTGACTCCTATATTTTTCTGGTCGACTGTATATATAATCAAGGTATGGTTTGGCACTCTTGAAACTGGCGTTGTCAGTGTAAATGATGGTCCCATCTTTAAATAATGGTTCCAGCTGCTTCAATAAGGGTAGATACAGATCATTCCATCCATCCATAAGCAGGAAATCTATGCTATCCTCTAAATTTTGTAAGGTTTTCAAAGCATCCCCCTCCCTTAAATCGATGACCTCGCTTAAGCCCGCCTCTTCAAAGTTGTGTTGAGCTACCGCACATTTTTCTGCTAAAAGCTCGGTGGTAATTACCTTACCTCCATTTTCCTTGGCAGCAGCAGCTAGGTAAATGGTTGAGATTCCAAAAGAGGTGCCAAATTCGACTATGTTTTTAGCTTGACGTTCTACTAAAAGGTCGTACAAAAACTCTCCCTGTTTTCTAGAAATAGCTATGTATGCATCTTTCATATCTTCCGGTCGCAGCTTACGAAATATGCCTTTTGAAAGCCCCCTTAAAATCTTACCCATATCTCGAGAAGAGTCATTGTGCAGGCGATTCAATGTTTGTTGGATTTTAAAATCTTTGATCTTTCTCATGTGCTTATTTTCTTCTTTTTACTTACAAAATTCCTACATTTGTCTATATATGGCAAGTAGTCATCATAAAGTGATATAGTATGCAAAATCATACTAATGTTGATAATCAAATTTTTATATTGATGGAGATAGAAAAGAAATCTGTGAAAATCTATGATTGTCCCGTGACTTACTGCATGAGTAAGATTGGTGGGAAATGGAAGCCCATTATTTTATTCCTTATTTCCAAAGGGGTGAATCGATTTGGAGAAATGCAGCGTGGGATCGATGGAATCAGTAAGCAGATGTTAACAAAACAACTGAGAGAATTAGAAAAAGACAACATTTTACATCGCGAAATATTTGCGGAGATTCCCCCGAGAGTGGAGTATACGATTACGGAACATGGGCACACTTTATTCCCTATTATTCAACAAATGCGAGACTGGGGACAAGAGCATATGCCTCAGGAAATAGAGGCTTAGCTGGACTTAAACATGCCCTTGAGGAGTATTTTTCACTAGTAATCTTGCTTCCGCTGAAACTCTCCCCTCTCCGCAGTAGATATTGCAGCGGTCTACTTTAGTAAAGCCGATCAAACTGATACCATGTTCCTCCGCGGTTTCGATGGCAAGGGAAGAGGGGGCGCCTACCGCCAGAATTATAGCCACACCCAACATGCTTGCTTTCTGCACTAATTCGAAGCCAATTCTCCCACTTAGTACCAGGATCTTGTCTCTCCAAGGGACTTGCCCCTCCTGAACAGCTTTACCAATCAGTTTATCAAGCGCATTATGTCTACCTACATCTTCCCTCAGATATAGTAATTGCCCATCACTGCTAAATAAACCAGCAGCATGGATGCCACCTGTCAGCTCGAAAAGATTCTGGTGATTTCTAAGCTTTTGTGGAAGCGAGAGGAGTATCTCTATCGGAACGACGGGCCAATTTGTAGCGGGGAAATAACAACTATGATGCTGAATTGAACCCAGATGACTCTTACCGCAAATTCCACAACTGGCATTGCTGAGAAAACTACGCTCTTGCTGGAGTTTTTGCGTTGATATTTCTGGACTCAAAGTAAGGAGGAGGATGTGCTGCCCTTGAGCTTCTATCTTCAGAATGTCTTGATTGGAACGAATAATTCCTTCGGCAAAAAGAAAGCCAGTCACCATTTCCAGGTCTCTACCCGGCGTGCGCATGGTCACACTTAAGGATTGAAAAACCTGGGTTGTAGCATCCCAGACTCTTATTTCTAGAGGTTCTTCAACAACAATATGTTCGGAAAATACTTCCCGTGATTCAGCGCTAGCTTTTAGTGCATTTTTTAATTGAATGCCCTCCATAGATAAGAAAGAGTATGCTAGTGAAAAAAGAAAGAATGATGATACATAGAGCAGGCGAAAGGGAATAGCCTCCGCTATTAATTTAGTAGGTAAGGAGCAACAGGTCTAAATTCTGGAATTTTGACCTCGAAAGGTTCATCTACCGGCTTTTTGACCATCAAGTAGGAACCATACATGCGTCCAAAGGGTGTAGCTAGTTGGCACCAGGAGGAATATTCATGGCTTTCTCCAGGAGCAAGTATGGGTTGTTTGCCGATGACACCTTCGCCCTCAACTTCCTTTAGCTTTCCACTGGCATCTTGGATAAACCAGTGCCTCCGCATTAATTGAACGGTTCCTGAACTTTGGTTTTCAATGATAATTCGGTAAGAAAAGACGTATCTGCTGGCCAACGGATGGGAATAGTCCGGCCGGTATTTATTCTCTACACTTACTTTTATTCCGTTAGTGGTCATTGTTTCCATGGGTCCACTTGCTTATTAATTGATGAACGTCTCTACTATTTTTTCTGCTTCTTGTAGGGCGATTTCGAGTTCATCATTGATCAAGACAATATCAAACTCGCTTTCCAAGGCCAACTCTTCCTGTGCTTTATCGATTCGTCTCTTAAGATTCTCTGGTGTTTCTGTTGCTCTGTTTTTCAGTCTTTCTTGTAAAACTGCTGCGGAAGGGGGACGAATGAATACGGTTAAGGCTTCTGCTTGGAATTGCCTTTTTAAATTTCGAGCCCCCTGTACGTCTATATCAAAGATAATACATTTACCCAAGGACCACAAGCGTTCCAACTCACTGTACAATGTCCCGTAATACAGGCCTTCATATACTTCTTCTGACTCCACAAATGCATTTTCTGCCAGTAGTTCCTTGAAGCGTTCTGGGGAAACGAAATAGTAATCTTTCCCGTGCTGCTCATGCGGTCGTTGGGAGCGAGTAGTAGCTGATACAGAGAAGGCCAGTTGATCATATTTCGTAAGCAAATGCCGTACGATAGTAGTTTTACCTGCACCAGATGGTGCAGTAAAGATCAATAGTTTTCTATCCTTTATCACCTATAGAGAATTGGCTACTTGTTCCTTAATTTTTTCAAGCTCATCTTTCATCCCCACTACAAGGCGCTGAATATTAGCAGAATATGCTTTTGCCCCCATCGTGTTAATCTCTCTACCCATTTCCTGGCTAATGAAGTTTAGCTTCCGCCCTTTGGAAGGCACTTTTTTGTCCAATTGTTCTAAAAAGTATTTGCAATGTTGATCCAAACGTACCTTTTCTTCTGTGATATCGATCTTTTCTAGGTAGAATAGGATCTCCTGTTCAAAACGATTCTCATCGATCTTATCTTTCCCAAGGTATTCTTCTAGGTTTTGATTAAGTCGTTGACGAAGTCGGGTTACTCTTTCGGCTTCATGAGGATCCAGCTTACCAAGATATTCCAGAATATTGGCAATTCTACTACGTAGATCAGTTTCCATAGCTTTGCCTTCATCCTCTCTATACTGGCCAAAATTTTTCAAAGCCGCATTCATGGTATCCATCAAAGTTTGCCACTCTTGCTCATCGATTTGATCTCCATCGGTAGAAATCACATTCGGTATCCGGAGTATGGCTTGCATCATGTCACCCTTAGGTAAACCTAGTTCGGTGGCCATACCATCCAACTCTTGGAAGTATTTTCGGAAAAGGGCTTTATTCAGACCAAAGGCTTCATCACCTTGCTCAGACTTTACTTCGATCGTAATATCAATCTTTCCTCTTTGGGCATAGCTGCTAACCATTTTCCGAATCTCAACCTCCTTCTCCCTGTAATTTTGAGGGTACTTGACCCGGAGATCCGTATACTTGCTGTTTAAGGATCTGATCTCCACGGAAATGACCTTTTCCCTGTAGGGAAGCTTCGCTCTCCCATAACCTGTCATCGATAGCAACATATAGTATTGATTTATTCTGCTGTGAATACCTTGTCCGTAAAGAGGAAAAACATCTAAAGAAGACGCGTTTTCAAAGAGTTATTCATTATTTGCGAACAAAGGCTAATAATCAGGATAGCTCCAAAAGCAACGGCAAAGATAACTAAAGCTTACATAAAAAAAAGCTACTATTTTTCTGGCTACCAGGAAGATAAAAATGATTTTAAAACTAGCTATAGCGAAGCAGCAACCCTACCTAGTTTAACCATTAATTTCTCAATCCAGAGCCAACCAGGAGCGTAAACAAAAGACCAATAGTCAGGATAGGGATATTTCGCTAGAATTACTAAGACGTTATGTCTTGGAGGAAAGGATGGAGGACTAACAAAGCAAATTCAGTAAGCTCAACTATCTGACAAATTTTAGTCGTTGTCAATTCCAATTGGGCCTATTTTATTTTATGACCTGCCAGGATTAAGTTCAAATACAGCTCCTTTTAAATCATAACCAATTGACTGTTAGTGAAATTGTGTAAAATAAAATGGCCATTTTTTTCGGAATAATGAAAAAATTGCGAAATTTGCCTCTCATTTTTCGACACCTATGTCGTATATTATAACTTACTATAAACCAATATATAACGATGAGAAAAGCTGATCTAGTAGCGGCCATCTCTGAAAAGACGGGAGTTCCAAAGGTCGATGTGTTAGTAACTTTGGAGACATTTTTCAAGGAAGTTAAAAACTCCCTGGCTGATGGGGAAAACGTTTATGTAAGAGGGTTCGGTTCCTTCATCGTGAAGAAGAGAGCAAAGAAGATCGGTCGACATATCAAGAAGAATAAAGCGATCGAAATTCCAGAACACTATATCCCAGCTTTCAAGCCTGCAAAGGTATTTGTTGAGCAGGTGAAAGATAATGTTACTGCTTTACCTGAAGAGGACGGAGAATAGTACTGTATGAGTATGATAGAGAGTTTCCGAAAATAGAAGAACATGACTAAGGCACAATATTGGCTAAGCGGATCCGCTCTCTTTTTATTCTTCTTACTCTATTTTGGCTGTAAAACGAAGCCACCGGCACAACAAGAAATTGAAAAGTCAAGATTGTTGAATGCCGAGCAAACGGATGTCAATGTGTTGATTAAGGAAGCGAAAGCGGAAATGACATCTGGACAACAAGCTGAGGTCTTTCTCCTCGAGGAGTCTTTAGCTGAAATCACGACGAACGACACATTAAAGATTGACACGTACAAGCAATTAGCAAGCAAATGGTTCTCCTTGGGGTATCCTGGTATCTCTGGATATTACGCACAGGAGATAGCGGCTCTGGAAAACAACGAAGAGTCTTGGTCAATTGCAGGAACCACGTTTACTATCTGTGTACAACGTTCAGAAGTGAAGAAAGTAAGGGAGTTCTGTACGAATAGAGCCATTCAAGCTTTCGAAAGTGCTATATCTTTAAACCCGGACAATGTCCAACATAAAGTGAATCTAGCACTTTGTTATACAGAAAACCCACCAGCTGACAATCCTATGAAAGGGATATTGATGTTGAGGTCATTGGACGACGAGAATCCGGAAAATGCTTTGGTCAATACCAGTCTAGCCAGATTGGCTATCCAGACTGGACAATTTGACCGAGCAATACAACGGTTGCAGACGGTTTTGGGCAATGAACCAGAAAACAACACAGCCAATTGCTTGATGGGACAGGCTTATGAGAAAGCCGGAAAAGCAGAAATGGCTCTACCCTTCAAGGAGAAGTGTAATACTATAAACTAATATTTTTTATAACTTTAAATGATTTTTGATTATGCCGTGTGGAAGAAAGCGTAAACGACATAAGATAGCGACGCACAAACGCAAGAAGAGATTGCGCAAGAATCGTCACAAGAAGAAAAACCGGTAAATAATATTCGGCATTGGGTAGAAGGGCATTCGTGGTTTCTAAAATATTGAAATACATTGTATGATCCTTCAACTCAACGGTACATAATATTGACGTCCAGGTCTTTAATCACAATGGTGTTTAAAGACCTGGATTTTAGTATTCATCTAGGATATGTATAGATGATTAGTGATTTAGATAATCGGTAATTTGATAAGCTGTCACTGGAAATAAACAAAAATATAAGCGCTCAAAGAAATTCGGCGACTCAACAGATTAGTCGTAAAAAAAATTTCACCTCTACAAAACCAACACTCCAGCCTCAGCAGCAAAACTTAATACCTGATTATTGAGATTAAGTAGAGGTCGACAGACCACACAAAGTAACTACTAATTGACTGGTATAGAGAAAAAGAAGCTAAACGGGTTAAACCCTGTTTTCACCTCCTATCAAATCACCAACCACCAACACATATCTATGGATAAGTCCACTAGTGGAATATACACTAGGAGGACCCTTGAGTTCTTTATTTTCCAAACCTAGCCAATTTCACTGGCGGGAAAGACTTTTTCTACGGAGTGCGACTCTAGCCCACTGCCCTTGCCGACCAAATACGTCATTGTGGAAAAAGAACTAATTATCCATGCGAAGCCCACAGAGGTGGAAATCGCGCTATTGGAGCAGTCAAAGCTGGTAGAACTCCATTACCAAAAAACCAATAACAACTTCACTGTTGGAGACATTTTCCTTGGCAAGATCAAACGATTGATGCCCGGATTGAATGCTGCCTTTGTTGAAATTGGACACAAGAAAGATGCTTTTTTGCATTATACCGATCTAGGGCCAAAACTACGTTCGCTGATCAAATTTACCAATGGAGCCATTACAGGAGAGATCGGAACGCCCCTCCTGGAAAACTTCAAGATGGAGCCCGAAATCATTAAGACGGGAAAGATTGATCAGGTATTAGAAAAGAGAAGTCATCTACTGGTCCAGATATTAAAAGAACCTATTTCAACTAAAGGTCCTAGACTAAGTTGTGAAATAACCATTCCTGGCCGATACCTGGTCCTTACTCCCTTTTCTAATGTCGTGGCGGTTTCGAAGAAGATAGGCAATGCAGAGGAACGAAAAAGACTGCAGTTGTTAGTCGATAGCATTCGACCTAAGAACTTCGGCGTAATCGTTCGGACTGCTGCAGAGGGTAAAAAAGTGGCTGATCTTCATGATGAGTTGCGTTATATGATGCAGAAGTGGGAAAGTATCCACAGCCAGTTACATAAGGCCAAAGCTCCCGCAAAACTATTGAGTGAGCTAGATAAAACTTCAAGTATTCTCCGAGATGTTCTGAGTGATTCCTTCAACCGGATCGTGGTAAATGATAAGGAGCTACATTACAATATCAAGAATTATCTCGCCTCTATCTCCCCCGAACAAGTAAAGATCGTACAGCTATATAAATCGAATAAACCTGTATTCGATTCCTTTGGTGTTAGTCGTCAGATTAAGTCTTCCTTTGGGAAAACGGCTACGATGAATAGTGGTGCTTATTTGGTTATTGAGCATACAGAAGCTATGCACGTAATTGATGTCAATAGTGGCCACAAAATGCCCAGCAATAACCAAGAGGAGGCGGTCCTGAATGTCAACTTAGAGGCGGCTGGGGAGATTGCTCGTCAACTACGACTTAGAGATATCGGTGGAATCATTATCATCGATTTCATTGATATGAAAAATGTGGAGCACAAAAAGAGCCTAGTGAAAGCCATGCGGCAATTCATGAAGAAGGATCGTGCTCAGCATACTATTCTGCCGCTCAGCAAATTTGGCCTAATGCAGATCACAAGACAGCGTGTGAGGCCTGAATTAAAGATCAATACTGCCGAAATTTGCCCAAGCTGTAAGGGAACCGGAAAGATTAATCCTACCATACTGTTGACAGACGAAGTGGAAAGAGATTTAAGTTTCATTTATCAATCTCGACCAAAATCGCCCTTGTCACTCCATTTGCATCCCTATTTAGCCGCCTTTATCAAGAGAGGTTTACCTAGCATGCAAATGCGCTGGTATTTCAAGTATCACAAGTGGGTTCGCATCAAAGAAGTATCCGATTTCAGTATGACGGAATACAAGTTCTATGATGAGAACGAAGACGAAATTCGGTTGAACTAGATCAGCGACCCAGCAAGGAAGTACACTGCGGAGATTTCTTCTGATGCTCCGCATGCCCTTACTATTCAATAAGAAGGAGCTGCAATTCAACCTGCTTTTTCCACGATTCAACTGCATTTTTCCGGATTCTGACCTAGAAATGCAGTAATTTGAAAGTAGAAATTGTTCGTTGCAAATTCTATTTCTATGCTGAATAAGGAAAGAGCAGTCCAATACCTAGGATTTAGTGATATCCCGCATCTGCTGATAGGCATTCCTGTGGTGGCTTTCTTTTTTCCTATTGTCTTCTTCAAAGCGGACCTAAGTGATGGATTGATAGCCTATCTTCCTAAGTTCACGGTTTCCCTCATGTATACCACCAGCTATTGGTTAAGCATACGCGAGCTGTTGTTTCACATGCGTCTCCACTACCGAACACCTGAGGAGACTCCGCGCCGGATTATTTATACGATCATAGGTATCCTTGTCATTTTTATCATCGTCAACTCTGTTGTAGGGTTCATACACCATGATCTTTTAGGTCCACCCTTTGATAGCACTATGGATGATAACGGTCTAACCCATTCTGATTACAGGTTGCCTTCGCTAACGGTGATCATTTTAGTAGCGTCCATATATGAGGGGATTTTCTTCTATCAACGTTGGAAAGAAGCTATCGTAGAAACGGAAAGACTGAAACGTGAGAATGTACAATCTCAACTAGAGGGCTTGAAGAGTCAAGTGAACCCACACTTCCTTTTCAATAGCTTGAATACCTTGATTTACATTATTCCAGAAGATCCAGATAAGGCTGTGACCTTTGTGAGAAAGTTATCTAAGGTATACCGATACATTTTGGAAATTCGAGATAAGGAACTGATCCCGGTTTCGGAAGAACTAGCTTTCTTACAATCATACATTTTCTTGCTCAAGGAACGTTTTGGGGAGAGTTTTGAAGTGTCGATCAATGTCGATACCAAGTACCATCCTCAGAAAATTGTGCCTTTGTCACTCCAAATGCTGCTTGAAAATGCGATCAAACACAATGTCATTTCTAAGAGTAAGCCCCTCCTAGTAGAAGTCTTCATCGATGAGAAGGGATTTTTGATTGTAAGAAACAATTTGCAGAAGAAGGTTCAGCAAATGCCCTCCACGAATGTTGGTTTGGAAAACATCAAGACCAGGTATGCATTCTTCACAGAAGAAAAGGTATTGGTAGAAGAAACGCCTTCTTGTTTTATGGTAAGTTTACCGCTAATAGAAGCTCAATTAGCGACTTTCGAGTTAGATTAGCACGCCTTTTACCCCACGAATTTTTGGAAATTCAGCAGGATTGTTTACATTTGATTAACCAATAAAAAAGGTTGCCGCGCTGCGCAACGCGGCAACTAAATTGGATTAGTATGAAAAAAACTCTCACTAGTTCTAAAGAGTTGAAGTTGTCAGTGTAATGGCAACTTTTTTTTTGTCCCAATTTCAGAGCAAGTTAGTTCAAAACTCAAGTGGACAATACTGCCCACTTGAGTAGTTTTTCACATCAGTAGAAAATTTTGCATGGCCTTTATAACGGCCTCATGCCTAGAGCTTACATCTAATTTCTTGTATATATTTTTCAGGTGAAAACGAATAGTATTCGGGCTTACAAACAGCTTTTCAGCCATTTCCCGATAGCTATTGCCTTCACACAATAGATCTAATACATCCATCTCTCTTTTGGAGAAAACCTCAGTTTGGGCTTGTTGCTGGCTAAAGGAAACCACCAGCTTGCGAGCTATTTCCCTAGGCATTGGGGCTCCGCCAATTTTGGCTTCCTGAATGGCCTCCAATAGATCAGAAGGGAAAATGTCTTTTGGTAAGAATCCGCATGCTCCGGCTTTAAAAGCCTGGAAGATCATTTCATCATCGCTGATATCAGCCGATAGAAGGATTATATCAATATCGGGAATTTCCCGCTTTAGCATTTTAACACATTCAATGCCAGATAAGTCCTCCAAGTCTGCCGCCACTAGAGCTACATCAGTTTGCTGTTTACCGATCTGCTCAATTGCTGAATGTGCATCAGGATAGACCCCGCTACAACCAAATCCATCGGTTGTATCTAACATACGCCGCCACGTTTCTCTGATAGCTTTATCACTATCAACGATAGCTACGAAAATCATGGTAGTTGATTAGTCGGGTGAATAAATATTTACTTTGGTCTATCCGGTGATTTACGTACCTGATCTAGTTTAACTCGCTCTGCACCTAATAACGAGATGTGAGTGTTTCGAGCCTCTACTTCATGCACACAACCAGGGCACAGTAGCCGTATTTAGCTACTTGATATAACAGTCAGTTTTTATAAAAGACAACCTTCTTTTCAGATAGTTGCTTTCGGGCTGCATTTTATGCAATTTTTTTTCTCCTTCAAAGTAGAATCCCTCAAATATCGACGATTTCACTGATTCTATCTACTTATTCCTTTAGGATCGAAAGGTAAATAAAAGGGCTACAAAATAGTAACTACCCAAGTGTGTAGTATCCCGAACTTAGCATGGAAGCTGACAAAAGTAAATTAAAAGGGATCAAGTGATATACTACTTCTTCTTTTTTCCCGATACGACGATCACAATCTCGCCTTTTACCTTCGCTTGTTGCTCGAAATGTGCCTTCAGATCAGCGAGGTTGTCCGTTCGAATCTCTTCATAAACTTTGCTCAATTCACGAGCCACACAGGCTTCTCGTTCTGCTCCGCAATGTTCTGCCAATTGCCCCAAGCATTTAACTAATCGATGTGGAGATTCGTATAGGATAAAAGTGTTAGGAAGGTTAGATAGATACTCAAGTCTTGTTTGCCTGCCCTTTTTGTGTGGTAAGAACCCTTCAAAATGAAACTTATCGCTTGGCAAACCAGATGCTACCAAGGCAGGGACAAAAGCTGTGGCGCCCGGAAGTGCCGAAACGGTTACCCCTGCTTCATGGCAGGCTCGGGCGAGTAAAAAGCCGGGGTCTGAGATCCCAGGTGTTCCTGCGTCGGAAACCAAAGCCATTTGCGCGCCTTGGTTTAATTGAGCAATGATATTCGCGGTGACCTGATGTTCGTTATGGGCATGAAAAGACCGCAGCGGGGTATCGATTTCGTAATGAGCCAATAGCTTCTTAGTCATCCTGGTATCTTCGGCCAATACCAGTTGTACCTCTTTCAGGATGCGAAGAGCTCGGAGCGTGATGTCTTCCATATTCCCAATTGGAGTCGGTACGATGTACAGCATAGCTAATAGCATTAACGAATGAAGGCCAGAGTCCTATACTTAACTGACTTTTCTGCCACTTAAATGTAGTGAAATATTTATCAGTAGGTAAATCAAAATAATGGCACTAACGGACGCTTCCTGCAGCAGAAAGACTAGCAAAAGACTGATAGCTAGAAAAGAGAAGCGCACCTCATTACCTTTCCAGCCCAACGCTTTGAGCTTAAAACTAAACATTGGGATTTCACAGGTCAGCAAGTAAGAAAGGATAAGAACGACTGTATATAGCAAGACCGGATGTTCTATCGTACTGCCCAAGTCAAAGCTGTTGAAATGCCAGATGAGTAGTAAGCCTACTACAAAAATAGTAGAGGAAGGAGTAGGTAATCCCAAAAATGTTTGACTTTGCCGAGTATCTAGATTAAATTTAGCAAGCCTTAGGCCAGAAAAAGCACTCAAAACAAAAGCTGGCAAGGCACTCCACTGCAACTGTCCACTAAAACCCCCGCCGCTAAACCCCTCTGCAATTAGGATGTATAGAATTAAACCTGGCACAACACCGAAGGTGACCATATCTGCAAAAGAATCTAATTCCTTACCTAAAGGAGAGTTGACCTGCAGTATCCTGGCTGCCGCACCATCAAGAAAATCAGCTATTAAGCCTCCGGCGATGAAACCGATTGCTAGCAAATACGCTTGATTGAATAATGCCACCAGAGCACAACATCCCAGGAAAAGATTGAGTAAGGTTAGCGCATTAGGAATCCATTTTTTCATAAGAAGCTAAACTTTAACAAACTTTAACATGCTGCAAACCTAATCAAAAATGAGTTTATAGCTCCTTTAGCGTTATACTTTATGAAAGATGGTCCAACCCTTTTAGGAATACAAAGGGTCTATACCAAAGAATTAAAGAATTAGAATATCTGATGAAAAGGCAAGGTCTTCCCATTATCAGATCAACAAGTGGAAGGAATCAGTACGCTAGAAATTAGATAGTAAGGCAAATTTAAAGCCTTTTTGATATTCTGATTGTTACTGTTTTAGCCTTGTTCCTAGCCATACTAGTCGGCTGCATTGCAAGGGGAGTGTTTGTAAAGAGCAGCGACTAGGGGGATGGATCGGATTAAGATATCTTGTAAAAACAGGCTTGGTAGCTTCTTATAGGAAAGAATTAGGGGGTGTACCCAGGACAATTCTTTTAGGCAGAAGACTACTATATAGCACATACATCCATAGACTTGAGTACAGCAACACAGACGAATGTCGCCCTATTCGATCGCCAAAATTAGTAGAAAACTATGCGTTTTTTTTACCTCTCCCTCCTATTTCTCTTAGTAGGTCATAGCCTTTGGGCTCAACCCGCTAATGATAATTGTATCAGTGCTACCGAATTGACAGAAGTAGAAAACTGGTGTTCTGATATAGCTTCCTTAAGTAATGTTGGGGCTACCGATGAAGGTATCCAAACACCTGGCTGTTGGCCAGACAATTCTCCTCCTTCTGATATCTGGTTTTCCTTTACCGCTATTGGAAATACCCTAAACGTAGGTGTAACTGGTGATTTTAATGATGATATAGACTGGGGGGATTTACGAAACCCAGGAATAGCCATTTACGCTGGAAACTGTGGCAGTCTCCAGGAACTGACCTGTAGTTCTGATGGCATTGGACGCCATGTAATCAATACGGAAACTACTAACCTCGCTATTGGATCCACGTACTTTATCCGAATATATGGAGAGGATGGCCAGACTGGTGATTTCACACTTTGTGTAAATAACTTTAACTCGGTTCCTGCTCCATCTGGTGATTGTAACCCGGGGGTTATTTTGTGTGATAAATCCTCTTTTGCCGTTGAAAAAATTAGTGGCTCTGGGAATAATCCTTCTGAATTACAAGGTATTTTCTGTGGAGGTACTCAACCTATTCTAGAAGATGCATCGACTTGGTATAAGTGGACTTGCGATCAAGCAGGAACGCTAAGCTTTACTCTCACTCCACAGAACCCGGCTGATGACTTAGATTTTTGGCTTTTTGAACTACCGGCTAGCATAGAGGACTGTAACAATAAGATATTGTTACGAAATATGACCTCAGGGCGAAATACTGGGGCACCATTAAACGAATGGGAAGATTGTGTTGGCGCTACCGGTCTAAGTCTGACGGACACTGATGTCTCGGAAGATTGTGGTTGCCAACCTGGGGAT
Organism: uncultured Lewinella sp.; assembly: GCA_913057785.1. GTDB lineage: Bacteria > Bacteroidota > Bacteroidia > Chitinophagales > Saprospiraceae > DT-111. Next base: position 34,644 of record CAJXPD010000056.1, read on the forward strand.
AACAACTTTCTTGCTCCATTGGATATGGAAGCTGGAAAAAGTTACGCTTTGATCATCAGTAATTTCAGTAATTCTGGAAGTGGATTCTCTATTGAATTTGGGGGCACAGGAACCTTCCTTGGTCCAGAAGCTGCCTTCGGTATCAACCCTACAGAAGCCTGTGTAGGAGAGCCACTAAGCTTCACAGATGCATCTACCTTTATTGGAGAAATTGTGGATTGGCAGTGGAATTTCGGAGAGGGAGCAAATCCTCCTACCTCAACGGGGCAGGTTCCTCCAGCGGTTTCCTATACAACACCTGGCTTGAAATCTGTCCTGCTATCTATTGAAACGGATAGAGGTTGCATTGTTTCCGAAGTGGCTCAAATTGTGATTACTTGTTGTGATGACACTTTTACTTTTGATGGACAAGTCACCGGACCTTCCTGCCCCGATTCGGCAGATGGTTCTATTGACCTGACTGCCACAAGTCCATTTCCTCCCTACAATTATATATGGAGCAACGGAAGTACGGATGAAGATCCTACTAACCTAACCGAGGGAGAATACATGGTGACGGTATCGGATATGTTTAATTGTATGGGAACAACCACTTTCTTCGTCGAAAGCCCTGGAGCCCTGGAGATCGATACACTGATTACACAACCCACTTGTAATGGAGGGACAGACGGAGCCGTAGTATTGCAAATTACCGGAGGCTCTCCTCCCTACGAATTTGACTGGAACAATACCGGATTTACTGCCAATAATTCCTTAACCAATATTTCCCAGGGGGATTATCCCGTGACTATTCGAGACCAAAACGGTTGTTTAACAGATTTAGTCATCCCTGTTCGAGAACTGGAGCTGGTGCTTGACCCAACTATACAAGCTATCACTCCTCCTTCCTGTACGAGCTTTTCGGATGGTGCAATAACCATTGTCATCGACAACGGACTTCCTCCCTATCAGTTCAATTGGAACGACGGCAATGGATTTGTTGATGAAAGCTCATTAACAGGTTTGGTTGCCGGGTCATATATCGTCGATGTGCTCGATGCCAACTTATGCATGGGCCAATTTGAATTTGTCTTGATTGACCCTGCTCCCCTTACCCTCGATTTTGACTTCAACGATATCACCTGCAATGGTGCGGATGATGGTTTAGTCACCGCTGTGGTTGGTGGGGGAACGCCACCGTATAATTATAACTGGAATACAGGCGCTACGGGCCCTACTATCCAGGATCTAGCTGCCGGAGAATACAATGTTGAAGTAATGGATGCAAACGGCTGTGAAATCAGCGCCGTAATTGCCTTGATCGAACCCCAGGTATTGGATATTGAAATTTTGGACGTGATCGATAATGTCTGTTTTGGGGAGTCTAATGGTAGTATTACAGCTGCTAGCATTGGTGGTACAGGACCTTTCGAGTTTAGTGTAGATGGGAGTCCGTTTCAATCAAGCTCAACACTTACTGGATTGCCCGCGGGTACTTTTACAGTTTCTGTGCGGGATGCAGGAAACTGTGTGGCTTCCATAGAAGCTACCGTGAATGAACCCCCTGAGCTAACGGTAGATGCTGGTCCTGATCAGGTGGTTGATCTTGGTTTTGACACGCGGATTCGGGCGGTGCCTTCAGACCCATTGGTTTCCTATGCTTGGAGCCCTGCTGATAGCTTGATTTGTGTGAATACTGATTGCTCCTGGGTTTCAGTCGCTCCACCAGATAATACGATATATACCGTCACTGTTACCGATGCCAATGGATGCCAGGCGACGGATGATGTGTTGATAACTTTATCAAAGAAGAGACCCATCTATATTCCAAATGCGATCAGCCCCAATAATGATGGGCGCAATGATAGCTTTATTGCTTATGGTGGCCCGGCAGCCGATATGATTGAGTCATTAAAGATCTTCGATCGCTGGGGAGATCTGATATTTGATGGACGAGATCTGGCACTAAACAATCTAGCGGATGGATGGGATGGCACCATCAATGGTCGGTTAGTTAATAATGGTGTATATGTATATGTAGTAGATATCCGCTTCATCGACGGAGTGGTTGAAACCTTTTCAGGAGATGTCACTGTAATTCGCTAAGAATAAGGGAATCAGTGGTTTTATAGCTAGGTCTGCTCAAGGGAATGCTAAAAAAATCCCTACTTTTGCGCCGAAACAGCTACAATGGCGTGAAAGATCTAGCAATCAAAGATTCATGGCTCTATTGGGCAGGTATCATTCTGTTGATCCCTGCTCTCCTCATCAATTTAGGAGTGCTTGCTTTTATTGATGATGAAGGTATCCGATCTCTAGTCGCAATGGAGATGAAGTTCTCTGGTGATTACATCACACCAACCATGCATGGTGATTTTTACTACAACAAACCCCCATTATATAATTGGCTCCTACTTGTCTTCTTTACCCTTTTCGGACGATTCGATGAATTTGTAGCTCGATTCCCAACAGTCTTATGCTTATTCGCTTACGGAGCGACCATTTTTTACTTTTTTCGAAAACACTATAGTACCAAGGTCGCCTTCCTAAATGCCTTTTTCCTGATTACCTGCGGAAGAATGCTGTTTTGGGATTCTCTGCTGGGCTTAATAGATACCTGTTTCTCTTGGGTGATCTTTAGTTTATTTATGTGGATCTACCATCATTTTAAAGGAGAAAGATGGTATACCTTATTTGCAGGAGCCTACCTTCTAGGCGCTATAGGTTTCTTACTAAAAGGCTTGCCTGCCGTTGTATTTCTTGGCTTTACCCTATTAGCATGGTTTATTTATAAACGCTCTTTTAAGCGTCTTTTCTCCATTCAACATATCCTGGGCGGGTTGGTATTCATTGCTATTGTCGGAGCGTATTACACGGCCTATTACCTGAAGAATCCAGACTTAGAACGTGTTTTTGCCACACTATTCTCAGAGTCGAGCAAACGTACAATTACCAACTACGGTATTGGGGACACCATACTGCATATATTCAGCTTCCCTTTTGAAATGATTTATCATTTCTTGCCTTGGACGCTGCTGGTGATCTACTTTATTAGGAGGGATATTAAGAAGCTCATTTTACAGGATGAATTTATCACCTATAACCTGCTGATCTTTCTGGTCAACATTATCGTGTATTGGACTTCACCGGAAGTCTATCCTCGTTACTTGCTGATGATGGCACCGTTGGTGTTTTCTAGCTACGTCTATTTGCATCAAATCCATAAGAAAGAGAACACTTGGCAATATCGATTTTTAACCAATCTATTCCTGGTAGTATGTGTGCTGATTGCATTGGGTAGCCTGACCTCCCTATTTATAGATCGCCCCCGCGATATTCCCTATCGAACCTTGAAAGGACTGGTGCTGTTTCTGGGGTTAGGAAGTTTAGCTTATCTATACTTCAGACAAAGCAATTCTCGGATGGTAATCTTAGTTTTGTTTTTGGTCATGTTCAGAATTGGGTTTGATTGGTTTGTACTACCAGACCGGAATCAGAATGACTACGGCGATGAGTGCCGCATTTCTGCAACGGAGATTGGAGATAGCTTAAAACAAGAACCGCTATTCATATACGGGATAACGCCATATCAGGCAGCTACATCTTTTTATATGACGAAGGCTTACGGCAAAATAGTGCAAAGAAAGGCGGGCGAATTCAATGCAGAAGACTATTACTTGATCGACCCTAGACACTACCCCGAATTACCTTATCAGCAAGTGGAAAATGTAAAAGTGAGACATGGTAACCTTAAGTACTATGTCATCGGGCAACTACCTATAAAACAATAACTATGCGACCTAAAATTTCGGTGGTAGTCACCGTTTACAATGAGGAACTGAATATCAAGCCTTTGATTGAGCGCATTAGCGATGCCTTAGAGGGCTATGATTATGAAATGGTCTATGTGGATGATGGCTCTACGGACAATACCTTAAAGGAATTGTACAGCAATGGTCATCCTCGTTTAAAGGTGGTGGAGTTAATGAAAAACTACGGTCAAAGCCTGGCGCTGATGGCAGGAATTGATCAAGCGACTGGAGAGTACATTGCTACCATGGATGGCGATCTTCAAAATGACCCTTCTGATATTCCGGCAATGCTCAAGATGGCAGAGGAGGGGCGATGGGATATGGTAGCGGGGGAGCGCGCCAATCGTCAGGATGGAATGATACTCCGAAAAATTCCGAGCCGGATCGCTAATTATATCATTAGAAATGCCTCCGGTGTAAAGTTGAGAGACTACGGTTGCGCCTTGAAGGTATTCAAGAGTGATCTGGCCAAAGACTTAGGCTTATATGGGGAACTCCATCGATTCATACCTGTTCTTGCTCATTTGGAAGGAGCACGCATCACCCAAGTCCCAGTCAAGCACCACGCTCGCCAATTTGGGACCTCCAAGTATGGCCTAAGCCGCACCTTTAAAGTGGTCAGCGATTTGTTGTTGATGTTATTTTTCAAAAAGTATATGCAAAAACCCATGCACCTTTTTGGCAATACGGGTGTACTACTCTTTGTAGTTGGGGTATTGATCAACTTCTATCTGATGATACTCAAGATCATGGGGCAAGACATTTGGGGGAAACCGCTGATGATTCTTGGTTTAATGCTTGTTCTCGGAGGGGTCCAGTTCATTACAATTGGTATTATCGTTGAAATTCAAATGCGTACCTATTTCGAATCACAACAGAAGAAGCCATATAAGATTAGAGAGGTTAAGGTGGGAGAAAAGGTGCCAGCCTAGAAATTTGTCTATCAAATATCTACCATTCCTAAGCTTATTATTGATAAAGAGTAATAAAAAATGTCGCTTTTTTAGTCTGATAACCAATGGTTTGTGAGAATATCTGAAAAAAGATGACATTTTTTATGAATCGCTCGGAACTATTCCAATGTTCCCTGAGGTTATAATGCCGTAACTGATCATTAAAATCTATCTAGATTCAAATGTATTTATCCATTACAAATATTATCTCTTTCAAATCCCTCATGGAGGGGCTGTCCAGTCTAGAACTAGATGGACGAAAGTCGGATTTCGATGGCATCGATTTCGATTTTGGCTCTGTTGAGGGCATAGAGGATCTTATCTCCTAGCAGTTACCGACAAAAGTGTTCGGGCTGTTGGGAAGACAGCTTCGAACAGAAACTTTCCTTTCTTTTTCTCTTCTACGCTGTCTCCAGATTCACTTCAACTTTTTGATAATAGAACTAAGAAATAATTTCGGTATAAAGCATAAAGATCTTGCGGCAAATGCCCAACGTCAAAATGCTTATACGACCAAAGGTATATAAAGGGTGAATCTCCATTGAGCTTCATCCATATTCATCAATTTGGTGGCGTGGCCTAATGGCTAAGGCAGCGGATTGTCTATCCGAAGATTGCGAGTTCGAGTCTCGTCGTCACCGCTATTGTAATGTATAGTTGATAATGTTTAATGAATAATTGGAAAGGTAGGTGATTACTGGAGGGGTATGCACCAAAAAACCAAGGAAAACTATTGAAACGCGTTTCTCTCTTTCTTTGAGTATATCCTCCAGATAATCAATCTTTTACCATCTCAATTATCCACCCTGCATTCAACATTATACATTGTTTATTCAACATTAAAAATTACAACCGCCTGTCTGCGCTAACCGGAAAAGCGGCTTGTTTTAGAAGCAAGTGAGTGGGAGTTCAAATCTCTCGGCAGGTACAGATTATAAAAGAGACTCTAATTAAAGTAAAATAACACTCTAATTACGCGCTCACTTTTTGGAAGAGCAAGCCAACCGGCGGTGGCCGCTGTCTTGAAAACAGTTAGGAGTTAACGGCTCGTGTGGGTTCGACTCCCACCTCTTCCGCACTTATAAGTATTTATAAACTACGACATACCAGCAAGTATAGTTCAAAGGTAGAATTCCTGGCTTCCACCCAGAGGATGTCGGTTCGAGTCCGACTACTTGCTCATCATTTTCAATAGGATCGGTAGCTTAAATGGTAGAGCTCCTGGTAGCTAATCAGAAAGTGAAGGTTCGAATCCTTCTCGGTCCTGAATAGATAATTCTCGCTGGTATAGCATAACAGGCATTGCACTCGGCGTGTAATCGAGAGCATATCCCTTTTAATCCCATTGCCAGCTTTTAGCAGAATACTCCGATGTAGCTCAACAGGTTAGAGTACTCGCCTGATACGCGAGTGGTTAGTGGTTCGAGTCCACTCATCGGGACAATACGCGCGGTGGATGTAAGGGCAACACGCAAGCCTCATAAGCTTGTAATTCTGGGTTCGATTCCCAGCTGCGCGTCCAGTCGTTCTTTGACATAAGAAATGTAAGACTAGATGTTGAGGCTTTGCCTTGGCATCCTGTTTTCATCGGCAGCTTACTGTCGTCAGATAAACCTGGTAACGGGGATAAATCTGCTCATTGAAGTAACAATAGTGGAGACTTTCTTTCGAGAGAGTTTGAGTAAGCAAGCAACGAACATGCTGGATCCAGGCCACCAGGGGCGACCGCTGAGGTGGTGGGAACAGCATATACCGAGAAGGATATCGGTATTGAGATGGAGACATCAATAGGGAAAGTTGTAGGCTGTGGGTTGCAGGAAAGTTATCCCCTTTCCTGTAGCTACAACCAGTATCAAGGATAAGTGCCTGGTAACGGGTCGTTGTCCTGCCATACCGTGGATCGGGAGGTCCACAAGAAGGAGCCTGGTATTCTGTAGGCAAAAATCTACGGATCCACACCCGGGACGCTTCTTCTAAATGTCCAAACCAGCTAGAGTAGTTCAATTGGTAGAACGTAAGATAGTTCATCTTAAAGCTGTGGGTTCGATTCCCATCTCTGTCAACAGAAGCCCAAGTCCCGGGCGTCGTGGTGTAGTAGATGCCTAAACCCGTTGCAACATACGGGCTGAAGGGGTCCGCAAGATCACTTCAGGCGGTATACATTCGGTCAGGCCGGCTTCGAGGCATGCCTCGGGGAACGCCTGTTAATGGCGAGGGAACCAACCCTCTAATTGCAAAGCGCGGACATGCGAGCCGCTATGCAAGCCACGTCTAAGGTGCCGAACAAGCACGACGTAGTTCCTCTTCAGGGACAAACATGGCATTGGACATTTACCCCGCTCTGGCGACAGAAACGGGTGGATAACGCGGGAACACTGGGTTTAGCACACTCGGTTATAATCCACGGAAAGAATGTCTCCTTAAAGCTGTAGTCTCAAGCTTTTATTTAAATCATCAACATACAAAACTATATGGCAATCTAGCTCACAGGGCGAGAGCGTTGGTTTGAAGCACCAGAGGGTAGGGTTCGATTCCCGGATTGCCGCTAAATAATTAGCAGTTATAGGTCCACAGTCCATAGTTCTGATCACTATTGACTTTCGACCGACGACTGACCAACTACACTGCCTCGTGGCTCAATTGCGCAGAGCACTGGTCTTTTAAACCGGGGGTTGCAGGTTCGAATCCTGTCGGGGCAACTTTTTAATTATGAGTGTTTAATGTTGAATGAATAATTGGGGTTTTCAATTGATAGGGTTGAGTTTTTAATGAATAATTGGGACTTGCTTTGATTCTGGTGATTTGATAGGTTCTATGGGGTATCACTAAGGTTATAGGTTTCTTCTGGAGGTGATTAGGGCGGATGTGAGCATTTTGAGTAGCTCTTCGCATTTGGGTAAAAGATCCATGGCGTCGGTTGGGGTAATATATCCGGTATCTCTTAAAAGCCTTAACCAATAACGGGTTTCGCGAGACTCTTTCAGGCTGATGTAGAGTTTAGCAATGAAGTCCTTCTTACTTTGGGCAGCCTGAGCCTCCTCTATATTGGCACCAATGGAAGTACCGGAACGAATTAGCTGCTGAAAAAGAGAAAAGCCACCTGACTCATAAGTGGCGGGTCCATAGAGTTTGATGAGCTGTACAGAAAATAGGTAGGACTTGTCAACGAGAGGGTTGTCATTTTTCATTTTGAGCGCGTTAGAGTTATAAACAATAATCTAAACCTAACCATAATCTACTCAAAACCCAAAAGCAGACTAGAGAAACAGACAAGACCTCAAATATTAATTAAAAATTATACACTCAACATAAAAAACCGCCACGCCCAATTATACACTAAACACTCTTCATTCAACCTTAAAAAGCTCCTGTCGTCTAGTGGTCCAGGACATCTCACTTTCTATGAGAAAACGCGGGTTCGATTCCCGTCAGGAGTTCTGGTTTTATAAGCCGTAAGTTGC
>CAJXPD010000057.1 GCA_913057785.1 uncultured Lewinella sp.
CATCGCCTGGATACACCCGGTCCTTATCTGCTATTTCCTCTCTGGAAGGCTCTCCTGGATAATCATTGATATGGAATATTTCCATCTTATCCCCCCGAATCAATTTTAGCCCATCAAAATCGGAACCTCCCTTATGTAGATGATAAGCATCCAACAAAAGGCGTGTAGCAGGATGACCACAGGCCGCAGCAACATACAATACTTGGCTTAAGCGATTGAGATTTTGCGAAAAACCCCATACTTCTAACTGAGGGATCACCTCCATGCTCACCCCTAATTCGACCAGTGCTCGAAAGCGTTCAGCGGCCTTATCTAGGTCCAAGCCAGGGTACTTCGTTGCTCCGGCAGGCGGGGCCGCAATTCTATGGCACCCGACCTGAGCCAGCATATCCATTTCTTGTTTTGCTTGCTCCAATGCCCGGCTTCGTGTGTCATTGTCATCAACTATCCACTGCGCAAATCCAATAGCGTCTTCTACCTTAATGCCCAAGTCATTGATGCGCTTTCGGAGTTCGCTAAGTTTGCCTCCTTCTTCGACATACCGCTGGAGCATGTTAATCCAGATCTCTATTCCATCATAGCCTGTCTTAGCGGCCATTTCTATCTGTTCCACTAAATTGAGATCATGTCCCATGATAGTACTGGTATTCAAGCAAAAAGTGAAGCTGTGCTGTTTGGGAGGTTGTGAAATTATCGTTTGAGGTTTGGATTGTGCTAGGCTAGGTAAAAATAAGCCCGTAGTAGCTGCGGCGGTAGCCCCAAGCATTTTCCTTCTGCTTACTGGTTGGTTCTTCATCTTGTCAATTGTTCTGGAAGAATAATCTGATGTGCATTCTCCAGAATTAGAGAAACTTTCAAATAATCCGCCTAAATATAAGTAGAACCGGAATCAAAAGCGTGTTTTGGCCAGGAAAACAAGAGATAGAGCAGAATACTGCAAATGAATCTACCTCATTCAAGGAAGCTTTACCAACCGCAATTCAGAATGTGAACAAAGAATTCCTCTACTCGAAAACCTACTTTATCGATTTCTTGTTTTCATTAGTCCCCAAATGCATAGCTTAGCCGTCATATTAGTACAAGGGCCAAGCTGGCATATAATTTGTTTGGAATAAAATTTATGAAAATAGAAAGCACCCGACTTATGAAAACAGTATTAACTTTTTTTCTTTCTCTACTCCTGGTGAGTCTAGGAGCTCAAACGGCTAGAATTCAAGGACAAGTACAAGACCCTGATGGCGAGGCCGTTATGTTTGCCAATGTGGCACTTTTTTCAGCTATCGATAGCTCCTTGGTTAAAGTGGAAACAACCGATGAAACGGGTACCTTCCGCCTACTCAATATTGAAGCCGGACAATATGACTTGCAGATCACTTACGTAGGCGCGGCTGACCTTTGGAAGCGAGACATTAGTCTCCAGAGCAATCAGAATTTGGATCTAGAGGTTTTGCGGTTTCAAAGCACCGCTGTGGAGTTGACTGAAGCGACCGTTACTGCCACGCGTGCCTTGGTAGAGATTAAACCAGACCGTACCGTCTTCAACGTGCAAGGAACCATCAATTCCGTCGGTTCAGATGCCATTTCATTACTGAGAAAGGCTCCTGGCGTGACGGTAGATAACAATGATAATATCAATGTTCTAGGAAGGGCTGGGGTATTATTATACGTAGATGGAAAACGCCTGCCTTTGACAGGGCAAGACCTAAGCAGTTACCTGCTGAATCTTCCAGCAGAACAAATCGACCGTATAGACATTATTAGTAATCCGGGTGCTAGGTACGAGGCAGAGGGCAACGCAGGAATTATCGACATTCGGCTTAAAAAGGATAAAAACTTGGGCGCTAATGGCTCCCTTAACTCTACTTACAGTCAAGGCAGATATGGCAAGAGTAATCTCAACGCTAGCGGAAACCTTCGCAAGAAGAAGCTAAACATCTATGGTTCAGCAGGTTTGTCCGATGCAGCCATCTTCCATAACATGGACTTTGAAAGCACACAGAATGGTTTGGCATTGAGTGAGATCGCCCGGGAAAGAAATGCCTGGCAAACCTATGATTATAGAGTAGGGGTAGATTTCTTCCTTCACCCTAAACACACCTTAGGCTTGCTGGTAAGTGAACGCCAGCTATATGGCGACCGCCGTTCTCTTAGCCGGATCGGAATCGCTCCGGGAGCGACGCCTGGTGCACTAGATAGCATTTTGGTAGCCAATACGACCGCAGAGGATCAAAAAGGACAAAATACCTACAACATCAACTATCGTTTTGACAATGCCAAAGGACAATCCTTTAACCTGGACTTAGACTACGGGAAGTATCGAAATGATAGTGAGCGATTTCAACCGAATCAGTATTTCAATCCAGCAGAGGATCAAGTATTGACCGAGATCATCAACACCTTCGATACACCGACGGACATCGACATCTATACTTTTAAGGTTGATTTTGAAGACAACTTGTGGGGAGGACGTTTCTCAGCGGGAAGTAAGTTAAGTCGAGTAGTATCTGATAATAGCTTCTTGGTGTATGATGTACTGGATGGGGCTCCTTCTCGGAATGACGATCAATCTAATCGTTTTGAGTATACAGAGAATGTCTATGCCGGTTATGTCAACTTCAGCAGAGCCTTGGGTAAAACCTTGAATTTTTCAGCCGGGCTTCGTGCTGAACAAACGGACGCTACTGGCGATCTTCAAGCTTTCCTAGTGGACAAAGAGGAACCGCCAGTGGAGTTGAACTATCTAAGCTGGTTCCCTAGTGCTGGCTTGACTTGGCAGGCTGCACCTAAGCACACCTTGGCCTTGAACTATGGCCGCAGAATTAATCGGCCAGACTATAATGTTCTGAACCCGTTCAATAACCAACTCAGCCAACTATCTTACGAGAAGGGAAATCCTTTTCTAAACCCTGAAATCGTTAACAACATAGAACTAGGGTACACCTTAGCTTACCGTTACAACTTCAAGATTGGCTATAGCAAAACGACTGATCAGATTACACGCTTGATCGGACCAGATGAGTTTGACGATCGCTCCAGTTTTATCACCTGGGAAAACTTAGCTGAGCAGTCTATTTACAGTTTAAATATTAGTGCGCCGACGCAAATTACAGAAGGTTGGAGTGCTTATTTTAATGTCAGTGCCTCACACTTGGATAACCAAGCTGATTATGGTGATGGCGCGGTAGTTGATGTACAAGCTTTTACCTATAGTATCTACCAGCAACATACGATCAAGTTGCCAAAAGGATTTACAGGAGAAGTTTCTGGATATTACTCGGGTCCCGGTGTTTGGGGAGGTGTATTTAAGTATGAATCCAATTGGAGTCTGGACTTGGGCTTGCAGCGGAAATTCTTGCAAGACCGATTGAATGTGCGCTTAAGTGCTCAGGACTTGTTTTATCAAACCGGTTGGGATGGTGTTTCAAGCTTCAATGGACTCGTTTCGGAAGGAAGTGGTCGCTGGGATAGTAGACGAGTGAGCATAAGTCTAAGTTACCAGTTCGGCAATCAAAATGTAAAATCTAGAAAGCGTCAAACAGGCCTTCAGGATGAGGCTGGACGTGTAGCTCAATAGGCCATTTCATTTAATAGCCACCAAGCCGAGCCGTGAAAATATAAGATCTACTTCACGGCTCGGCTTTTTTATTAGTAGCTTTTCCTATTCCTCAGTCTCTACTTTTGATCCATCCCCTTTGCCATTTTTTATCTCAAAAAGTGGGAAAATCATGGTGCTTCCCTCTGGGCAAATGTTATTTTCGCTCCTTGAATAAGATTTGCAAATTCGAAATACCGACTACAATTATCATGAAGAAGACAGTATTAGCCAGTCTCTTGATTTTCTCTAGTTTCTTGCTGTTGGGGCAGTCCAAAGATTGGACGACCTTGGATCTAAAAGATCTATCCGCATTTCAGGATCAAGCGGGTAACTGGAAAATCGTCGGAGACATCCTAGTGAACCCGAGAGTGGATATTCACGAGAAACCGGAACCACCTCCACCGCTGGTTACCACCAACAAGAAAAAGAAGAGAAAGAAACGCAAGAAGCAGGCAGAACAAGAACTGCCGCCTCCACCGCCGCCGCCTAAGGCCGTAGAAACAACACCTGGCACAGGTATCCTACTAAACGAAAATACGGAAAGCCAAAAGGATCACTTACTCACTTCATGGGAACATGGAGACATCCTCCTGGACATGGAAGTAATGATCCCTAAAGGCTCCAATTCTGGTGTATATCTGCAAGGTCGCTACGAACTTCAGCTCAAAGATAGTTGGGGTAAGATCAAAGCATCTTCCTATGACCTAGGAGGTATTCACCGCAACTGGGAAGAAGAAAAGGGCAAGATTTATATGGGGAAAGCTCCATTGAGTAATGCCGCAAAAGCACCGGGTCTTTGGCAGCGGTTGACCATCGCTTTCAAGGCGCCTAAGTTCAATGCCCAAGGCCAAAAGGTAGCTAACGCTCGCTTCGTCTACGTCGACCTTAACGGTCAGCGCATCCATGAAAATGTGGAAGTACCGTTGCCTACCGGAGGGCCGATTGAAAAGAATGAAGCCGCCAACGGACCACTGATGATTCAAGGAGACCATGGTGCCATGGCCTTCAGAAACATCCGCTACAAGCTATTGGAAGAAAATGATCTCAGACTCGAAGATCTCTCTTACCAATACTATGGCGGTGAGCAATCCAATATTGATGCCTTGTACAAAGAGGAGGGTTCGCGCAAAGGAGAATTGGCTGTACTCACCACCGAGCTGGGAGATTTGGACGATCGATTTGCGGTTACCTATACTGGACAATTAGTGGCTCCAGAAAAAGGGACTTATCCCATCCGGATCAATTACAGAGGTAGCATTCGTGTGAGAGTGGGGAATAAAGTAATCAGTAAGGATCTTCAAGGAAATGGTCGGACAAGCTTCAACGTGCTATTGCGTAAAGGTGCGAATGATTTTGAATTGACCTATTACAAGGACCAGCCTTGGTGGGACCCCATGCTTGGTTTATATGACCTGGGCTCTTTCCCCAGACCTATTCCTGGGACAAGTGCAGTGGCTAGTTCCGCTCGTCGCAATGGCCCAATCTACGTCAAGGTAGCGGATCGGCCAAGATTACTACGCGCCTTCTTGGACTTTAACCGAGACAGAAAACAACGACTTACCCATACCCTCGGAGTCGGTACCGTATCCGGGGTGCACTTTGTGTACGATACCAAAGCTGGAAACTTATCTTGCTCTTGGAGAGGGTCCTTTGTCGATGCGACTCCTATGTGGAACAATCGCGGCGATGGCTCATTTCGGCCAAGAGGGGCAGTAAATTACTTGTTTACCGGACACTCTTTTGGAATTCTAGCTGATGAAAATGCGGCATTTCCCACAGGTTTGGATGAGCGAGACGGTTTCAAAAATGTAGGGTACGAAATAGATGAGTCAACAGGATTGCCACGCTTTCAGTATGAAGTAAAAGGCATTACGATCAAGGACTTTGTGCAACCGACGTCAATGTCTACCGGATTAACGAGGAAGCTAGAAGTAAAGAATCCTGGGACAGAAAAACTTTGGCTGAAGTTGGCCGAAGGTCAAGACATCGAGGAAGTGGAAAAGGGACTCTATGTCATTGACCAGCGATATTACATTTCTACTGAGGATGCGGTAGGACTCAAGATTCGAAAGCAGGGCGAAAAGACGGAACTGATTTGCCCCTTGGAGAGTGATTCGTTTAGTTATACTTTAAACTGGTAGGACAAAGTTGTAACATCATGAATATCAAATATATATTATCCATAATTTGCCTTTTAATGGCATTTACCCTGGTAGCCCAAGATTCGGAGCGGCTACCTAGAGAATCCGATTACTACAAAATTGTGACCTTGCCCGTCCCAGAAGGAATCTTGCTGGAAGTAGGAGGGATGGCAACCTTAGAAGATGGTAGGGTAGTGCTTTGCACGCGTAGAGGGGATGTTTGGATGGTAGAAAATCCAGATATGTACGAGGGACAGGCGCCAAAGTTTACCTTATTCGCTCAAGGATTACATGAACCGCTTGGTCTGGCTGCTCGTGACAATGCTATTTACATTGCTCAACGTGGAGAACTGACCAAGCTGTCAGATGTCAACGGTGATGGAGTTGCGGATCAATATCATACGGTCTTTGATTGGCCATTGTCCGGTCATTATCACGAATACAGTTATGGCCCGAAGTTCTTGCCGGATGGTACTATGATTGTTACGGGCAATGTGGCCTTCGGTGATGAAGAATGGTGGCGTGGTGAGAGTCGAGTGCCCTGGAGAGGTTGGGCTTTGCAGATTACCGAAGATGGAGAAATGAAGCCTTGGGCTACGGGTATGCGATCTCCTTGTGGTCTTGGAGTCTTTGATGGTGAATTCTTTTACACAGACAACCAGGGAGACTGGATGGGGTCTGGTGGAATTTGGCATGTGCAGCGCGGGAGTTTTACCGGACACCCTGCTGGTTTGAAATGGGCCAATGAAGAGAATTCTCCGGTTAAACTGACGGCAGATCAGTTTTATGCCAAGGTAGACAAGCGTCAAATCAAGAAAAATGGTCGCTACGTCAAACCCGATAATATCCTCAACGAAGAAAACCCAGACCTACTGTACGAGGTGAAGAAGGAGTTTCCTGAGGTCCAATTACCAGCTGTGTGGCTGCCACATGGTGTATTGGGTATATCGAATTCCGAAATCCTGGAAGATCAAACTCAAGGAGCATTTGGACCTTTTGCGGGGCAGTTGTTTGTAGGAGATCAAGGTCAAAGTAAGATTATGCGGATAGATTTAGAGAAGGTCAATGGCACTTATCAAGGTGTAGCCTTTGATTTTCGTTCGGGCTTCCAATCTGGCGTCTTGCGTATGACCTGGGGCAAGGATGGCTCCATGTATGTCGGCGAAACGAATCGAGGGTGGGGTAGTGCTGGAGACCGTACAGCAGGTTTGGAGCGATTGATCTGGAATGGTAAGACGCCATTTGAGATGAAAACAGTCCGAGCCAAATCCGATGGCTTTGAAATCGAATTCACAGGGAAAGTCGATCCCGAATCTGCAAAGGATTTGGACAACTTTAGCGGCCGCAGTTACGTCTATAAGTATCATCCCGTATATGGTAGTCCAACGATTAAATCGGATAGTTTGCAGATCACCGGAGTGAAGCTGAGTAAGGACGGTAAAAGCGTGTCTGTAAAAGTTGACAACATGCGCCAGTACTTTGTACACGAATTGAGCGTTTTTGGACTCAGAAGCGCCCAGGATAGTACTGCGGTATTGCATCCGATGGCTTACTATACTTTGAATGAAATTCCCCAGGGGGATGCCATGGCAGGAGGAGATTGGTCTACTTTCCGATCGTCTGTATTGCGAGCAGAGCAGCTGAAAAAGGAGCGCAAGAAATTGGTGGCTAAAGCCAAGAAGAAGACCAAGCCTGCTGTAGCAGCGCAGGTCAATAAGGTCCCAACTTATGCTGAAGTTCAACCCCTTTTGCTAAAGAATACTTGTACCGCTTGCCACCAGCCTAGTAAAAGGCAAATAGGCCCTGCCTTTAAGGAGATCGCCAAGCGCAATTATTCTGTGGAGCGAATTGTAGAATTGATCTACAACCCAGAACCTGAAAACTGGCCAGGTTATGCTACGCCTATGGCTCCCATGCCGCAAGTACCACGCGGAGATGCCACGAAGATCGCTCAATGGATTAGGTCCTTGAAGTAGATAAAAAGCCACAATAGAATGGTAGAGCCCCATGTAAGAAATGTACTTGCATGGGGCTCTGTTGTTCTATGGGCAAAATGTGCTACTTTTAATATTGCACATGCTCTCGCAAGCAGTTGCTATTACTCAATAGTTTAAAATACCATGAAGAGGACCAACTATATTCTTTTGTTCTTGTTGCTTTCCCTGGCGTTAGGTCATATTCCCCTTGCTGCCCAGCATCAAAGCCCGGTTATGGGGGGAGAGGCGCGCTTAGCATCCTGGAAAATTCATGTGGAGATGAAGACCCAATCCAAATACAAGGATCTGAAGTGGCGGGCAGTTGGCCCTGAACAACAAGGAGGAAGAATAGAGACTATCGCTTGTCATCCAGACGATCCCTATACGATATATGTAGGTGCTGGTTCTGGTGGACTGTGGAAGTCTGAAAACCATGGAACGACCTGGACTCCAATTTTTGATAATCAGCCCACTTTCGCCATGGGGTCTATAGCCATAGCCCCTTCTGATCCAGATGTGCTCTGGCTGGGAACGGGTGAGGTGTTAATGGCTCGCAGTTCCTATTCCGGATTAGGTATTTTCAAATCCCTGGATGCGGGTAAATCCTGGCAGCACATGGGATTGGCAGATTCCTATCATATCCCTAAAATTGTGATAGATCCCAAGAATCCCAATATCGTCTATGCTGCAGCACTAGGACATAATTATTCTTACAACGAAGAACGAGGCGTCTTCAAAACAACAGACGGTGGCAAATCATGGGAGAAGTCTCTGTACATTTCAGAGCAGGTCGGCGTGGTAGATATAGTTATGGACCCTGACGATAATGAGACCCTTTATGCCGTCACTTGGGAAAGAGACCGGAAGGCCTGGAACAATATCATTGCAGGTACAGGTAGTGGTATTTACAAGACCATTGATGGCGGAAAAAGCTGGAAACGTCTCACCAATGGCTTACCTACGGGCGAGCATGTAGGTCGCATTGGCTTGTCGATTGCGCCCTCTAATCCAAACGTGATCTATGCGATTATGGATAATCAGACACCTGATACTACGCAAAGACGTGGTCGTATTGGAGGGGAATTATACAGAAGTGATGATAAAGGCCAATCCTGGAAAAAGACGCATGAGGGACCATTTATCACTGGAATTGGATATGACTTTTGCCTCGTTAGGGTTTCCCCAAAAGATGAAAATCAAGTTTTCGTACCGGGTTGGAAATTGGTCCATAGCAAAGATGGAGGCAAGACCTTTGACTATGCTGGTGAAACGATTGTGCACATTCTTCCAAATGATATTCGCGGTATGCATCTTGATATGCACGAATTATGGATTGATCCCAAAAACCCTGACCGCCTGTTACTTGGCAATGACGGAGGATTTTACGTCTCCTGGGATGAGGGAACCAATTGGCTACATTACAACAACTTGCCGATTGCCGAATTTTATGCTGTTTCCGTTGATAATGACGAGCCCTACAATATTTATGGCGGAACCCAGGATTGTGCGGCGCTAGTGGGACCTGGTACACATGATGTAAATGATCGATTGACAAAATATGGAGTGGAAGACCCCTGGAAGCATATCTACTTGGATCGCTGGGGGGGAGGAGATAGTTACTTTACTGAACGTGACCCAGAAAACCATGATGTGATCTACTATGAACATCAGTTTGGCGTCTTAAGGAGGAAGAATATGAAAACGGGAGAAACCAGGGATATTCAGCCCCGAGCTTCCAAGGGAGAGACACCCTATCGACAAAATTGGATGACTCCCTTTCTCCTGTCGAAATATGCCTCATCAACGCTTTACTATGGTGGGCATATGATGTTCAAATCTCTAGATCAGGGTGAGACTTGGGATGTCATCAGTCCAGATCTATCTACAGAGCCAGGACCGGAAAAGCAGGGCAACGTACCTTTTGGAACCATTACTTCCATCTCAGAGTCCAATCATGCTCAGGGACATCTACTCATCGGTACGGATGACGGCAACTTGCAATACACAAGCAACGACGGTAAGACATGGTCTCAAATCGATGGGAATTTGCCAGATAAATGGGTAAGTCGAGTCCGGATATCTATGCATGAATCAAACACCTTCTACGTGACCTTTACGGGTTATCGCGATGATGATTTTCAGACCTATATCTATAAATCGATTGATCAAGGCCAATCTTGGTCCTCCCTTTCTGGCAATTTACCTCCTGAACCCATCAATGTAGTTACAGAGGATCCTAGAGATAAGAATGTCCTATATGTCGGTACCGATCTGGGCGTTTATGTCACCCTGGACGGTGGTAAGGAGTGGCATTCCTTGTCTAATTCAATTCCAAGCTGTGCCGTTCATGATCTAGTCATACAGGAACGAGACTTGGATCTTGTTGCCGGAACTCATGGGAGAAGTGCTTTTGTATTAGATATTGAGAGGATTATCCGCTAAAGAAGGACGTACACCCATTAGCGAGCCCCAAATCAATCCATTTATCACCACATCATTCTTTCGCAGTACTTCCTAATGGACCTAAGTCACTGGTGAATCATGATCACATGGTACTGCCAAGGCGTTCCAATAGGGCCTTGGTAGCTCGTATTCCGTCAGGTTCGCTCAATCTAGTCCCTTCATATTCGATACCGATATATCCAGCATACCCTGCGGCTTTGACGATATCCAACATTTTCTGGTAATCAATGATCGTCTCATTCCCTTGAGCATCAAAATCATAGGATTTCGCACTCACACCTTTGGCATAAGGCATCATCTCTTTCACTCCCAAATAACGATCGTAAGCCTCTTCACAATCATTGTTTTGCGTGCTTCCCCACTTTTTGGCCGTACAGAAATTGCCGAAATCCGGTAGCGTTCCACAATTGTCCATGTTGATCTGCTCAATTACATTCGCCACCCACTTGGCATCGGAGGAAAATAGACCATGATTTTCAATAACTACATTAATGTTTTCTTTTTGGGCGTACGCTGCCAATTTACCCAATCCATCCACTAGGGCATTGCTGACTTCTTCGCGACCTCCATCCCCAAAAGCATTGATTCGAATGGAATGTCCTTCCAACAATTTTGTAGCATCCACCCATTTGTAGTGGTTTTCAACGGCTTGCTGTCGTGCAGTCGCATCTGGATTGCCTAAATCACCCTCATCATCTACCATCACGAGCAGATTCTCGACTCCGATATCCTTTGCTCTCTGGTTAAGATCTATAAAGTAGGGATCTTTGCCTGCGTGCTCAAGATATAGGCTGCTGACATATTCGACGGCAGAGATGTTATAATCCTCTTTTGCAATTTTTGCAAAATCCTCAACTTGCAGGTCTCCTGCCTTAAATGCTCGATTGAGGGACCATTGTGCCAGGGAAATCTTGAAAAACAATTCCTTAGATGCTGGTTGATCTGATTCCGTCATGTCTTCTGATTCATTGTTGGAGGATGCACCGCTACAAGACCAGGTATTAAGCAATGCTATAGAAGGGAGCGCATAAACGCTTTGCTTGAGAAATCTTCTTCTGTT
Organism: uncultured Lewinella sp.; assembly: GCA_913057785.1. Classification (GTDB taxonomy): domain Bacteria; phylum Bacteroidota; class Bacteroidia; order Chitinophagales; family Saprospiraceae; genus DT-111. The sequence goes on from CAJXPD010000057.1 coordinate 11,236, forward strand.
TGTTAGTGAATTCATATTTTTTCAATTAGGAGACTTAAGATACGAATCTATGCGGTTTTGCCAGATGTACCTCCTAATCTCTCGCAATATCTTCCACTAGGTTAGCTGCAAACATTTCTTATTTTAGGTGCTCGTTTCAAAAATGTCAAAAAAATATGAGGAGAGCCTTAACTTTCAATCTTTTGGGCCTATTAGGCATGGCCCTTTTGTGTTTTTTGGATTTCCAACCCCTTCAAGCACAATCCAGTAATGCAAATATGATCATTGATAGCTCGGCCTACAGTGGCTTAGCTTATCGTATGGCGGGCCCATATCGAGGAGGTAGATCCACTGCTGTTACGGGAATTCCCGGGAAACCCTTTCAATTTCTGATGGGGACCACCGGAGGAGGAGTTTGGCGTACCGATGATGCCGGGACCAACTGGAAAAATATCACCGACGGATTTTTTGGAGGTTCGGTAGGTGCCTTGGCTATTGCTGATGCTGACCCTAATATTATCTATGTGGGAACAGGTTCTGCTGATCCTAGAGGTAATACTTCTACGGGAAAAGGCGTGTACAAGTCTGATGATGGTGGTAAAACATGGTCCTTTTCAGGCTTGCCTGAAGCCGGCCAAATTGGGAAGATCCGGGTGCACCCAAAGGATCCAAATTTGGTATATGTTGCTGCTTTAGGTCACCTGTTCGGCCCGAACAAGGAACGAGGCGTATACCGATCGAAGAATGGCGGAGCAGACTGGGAAGCGGTCCTGCAAGTCGGAGATTCAACGGGCGCCGTTTCTTTAGCCATGAATCCGCAGAATCCCCGTGAAATATACGCGGGCATGTGGCGTGCCGAAAGGAAGCCATGGTCTATGATTAGTGGTTCTGAAGAGGGGGGCGTATATAAGACTACTGATGGAGGAGATACCTGGAAGAAATTAGAAGGTGGTTTACCAACCGGAATGACGGGCAAGGTCGGTCTAACGGTTTCCCCAGTCAATCCTGATCGCGTGTGGGCGATCATTGAAGCTGAGCCAGCAGGTGGCGTCTATCGGTCAGATAATGCCGGCAAAAGCTGGAAAAAGATTAATAACGAAAATAAGCTTAGACAAAGGGCTTGGTATTACACCCATGTTGTTGCAGATCCTAAGGATGAGAATACCGTCTATGCGCTCAATACCAGTCTTTACAGATCTGTAGACGGAGGCGTTACCTACAAGAATATCCCCGTCCCGCACGGAGATATCCACGACCTCTGGGTTAATCCCGATAATCCTTCTATCATGATTGTCGCCGATGATGGGGGAGCCCAGGTAACTTTAAATGCGGGTAAGAGTTGGTCAACCTACCATAACCAACCTACCGCTGAATTGTATGGCGTAGTTGTAGACAATGGATTTCCCTACCGTTTATATGGTGCCCAACAAGACAATACGACCATTAGTGTACCCGCATGGGCCTCCAACAATACTTTGCATCCTAAGCAGCTTTGGTATTCTGTAGGTGGATGTGAGACTGGACCGATTGCATTACATCCTGATTATCCAGAAGTGATCTACGCAGGTTGCTATGGTGGGGCAATGGACCGCTATGACCTCCCACAGGATCAGGTTCAGAATATTATGGCCTATCCACAGTTACAACTGGGAGAAGCTGCAAAGAACCTGAAGTACCGCTTCCAGTGGGTGGCGCCAATGGCTGTATCTCCACACGATCGCAATGAAGTGTATCATGGTTCTCAACACGTGCACCGCTCTAAGGACGGAGGTAAAACTTTCGAGGTGATCAGTCCAGATTTGAGTACCAATACAGCCGCTCACCAAGACTATTCCGGAGGACCTATCAACCATGATATCACAGGTGTGGAGATCTACAATGTGGTATTTGAAATTGTGGTGGATCCACACGAGGCTAATACGGTCTGGGCAGGAACGGATGACGGTCGTGTTCACATCACACAGAATGCTGGACAAAACTGGCAAGAGATTACTCCTCCTAAGATGCCGCAGTTTGGAACTGTTAATAAGATCGAAGTATCCAGTCATCAGGCTGGAAGAGCATTCATGGCCGTGCAGAAGTACCGCTTCGACGATTTCAAGCCGTACATTTACATGACCAATGACCATGGTAAGAACTGGACCCTGCTGACCAACGGGAGAAATGGTATTCCTGTTGATTATCCTGTGCGCGTAGTCCGGGAAGATCCGGATCGAAAAGGCTTGTTATATGCGGGAACTGAATTTGGTGTATTTGTTTCTTTCGATGAGGGAAAACACTGGCAGCCCTTGCAACAAAATCTACCAGTCACCCCTGTAACAGACCTTCGTGTTCACCAGCAAGATATTGTTATATCCACACAAGGAAGATCGTTCTGGATATTGGATGATATTACCCCACTTCACAAATTGGACAAAGAGCTGGAAGCAAAAGAAGCACACCTTTTTCAACCCAGACCTGCCTATAAGGTCAATGATAAGGGAGTAGGTTTCCTAGCGGAATATGCTCCAAAAGCTAAACCGAGCGGGGCCATTTTACATTACTTTCTGAAAGACAAAGCAGATGCGGAAGTAAAGGTTGAAATTATTGACGAACAAGCTCGTGTGGTACGTACCTACTCCAGTGATACAACCACAGCTAAGAAGCATAAGACGCCTATTCTAAAGATTGATCCAGGTACACAGCGATTCAACTGGGACTTAACCTACGAGGGGCCAACTTTAGTAGAAGGTACCATCATTTGGGGATACGCTGGCGGCGTAAAAGCTCCTCCAGGGACGTATGATATCAAGCTCACTTACAAAGATCAATCTTATACGCAGAGTGTCGAGGTCAAGGAGGACCCAAGAATCGCTGAAGATATTAGCGATCAGGACTATCAAGATCAATTGTCGCTTGGGTTGGAATTACGGGATGCCATCAATGAGGTTCACGAATCTATTGCTGAACTTCAGAGCATCAAGAAACAGATCAATTGGCTGAAGGATCAAACCGATAATGAAGAAGTGCAAAGTTTGGCCAAGAGCTTGACGGAGAACTTAACTAGCTACGAAGAGCAGCTCATGCAAACGAAGAATAAATCCAATCAAGATCCAATTCGCTTTGCGCCGAAACTCGACAATCAACTCATAGAGACTTACAACTATGTGACTGGCCCTGATGGATATATTTCTGGGGGTAGAGAAGGGAAGCCAAATAAGGCCGCTTACGATAGATGGGGAGACCTGGAAGAAGAATGGGGAGACTTAAAAGTGAAAGTCGAGCAAGCCATAGAAGAAAGCGTAGAGCAATTCAACAAAATAGTAGAAGAGAAGAGCATTATCGGGGTGAAGCGAAAGAAGACTCGGAGCTAGATCAATAGCTTCCATCTGAAAATAAGAACGTGTTTGAGCATTGCTTTAGGAGGGATTTGTCCCAAATTGACCTAATTGCAATCTGTGAACGCGTCTCGAAAAGTAGGGTAGTTGCCAGCTTTGATAGGCAGCTACTCTACTTTCACTTTTTTATAAGCCGATCAAAACTAGTATACACATGCGTACGGTTTCCTACCTATTCTCAGTCATCGCTTTAGTATTACTTTACTCACCTTTAGTGTTAGGCCAAACCTCTTTCAGTCCGGCTGATGCCTTAAAGGTGAAATCCCTCCGCAGTACGATGCTCAGCCCCGATGGAAATTATATGGCGGCCTTACGATCTGAATCCGTAAAGAACAGATTTGATGTTGATCATTTTCGCTTTCGAGACCCATCCTATATTCGGCCGGCCGCTTACGAACTCGTTTTGTACGCACTGGACAAGAAAACCTCTGGTGTAATTACGACTGGAAACATCCAAAATTTGGAGTGGTCACCCAATGGGTCGAGCTTAGCTTTTCTAAAAGTACGTGACAATCAATTGCGATTGAATGTATATTCACTGGCGACGCAGCAACCGAAAGAGGTCTCTCTAAGTAATGACCTTATGATTTCGAGTAATTCGATACTAGAATGGATGCCTGATAATCAGACGATCTTGATTTATCAACGTAGTCCAGGTTGGATGAAAAAGGGAATGGAAATGTATAAAGAAGCGGCAGAGGGTCCTACCACTGTGTACAGTTCAGAAGAGCCTTTTTTGAAATGGGATGCCATTGGCAATCACAGTAGTCTTTCTCTTCTCAGTAGTGTAAATGTGACTACTGGCCAAACAGTAGGGATATTGCCAGAAGGAAGATATTCTAACATAAAGCTAGACAAGGAGCAAGGAAACTTCATTGCCTTTCAAGTCACCAAGCCCTTAAAGACCTCATACAATAGAAAAGACGGCACTGAATACGCCTGGATGAAAGTAAATGTGGTGGATACCTCTGATATCGTCACGTTGCGAGAAAAAACGAAAACCAGAAAGCAATACATCTTTAGTCAGAATAATCAGTGGATGGCTTGGGCAGATTCTGGGCATATTAAGATTCAGAACGTAGTAAGTAATGAAATCCTGAATCTCACCGAAGGAAAGAATAAGCTGAGTGAAACAGATACTACAGCAGTGAAATTCTCTGTGGAAAAATGGAGCAAGAATGCCAACCAGCTGATTGCTCGTTCGAAGCAAGGGCTGTGGGTGATCGATCGCAGCGCAGGGTCTGTGGAACGATTCCTGGAGTTCGATCCGGATGATAAGAAGGCACCTAAGTATACCGTGCTTGAGTGGATGCCAAATGGCGAATCACTCTATCTAGCCTATAGTGCCGCTGACAAATGGGACAGGGGTGTTTTTCAATATGACTTTAAAAAGGACAAGCTTCAGGAGCTCTTCAGAAGCCAAGAGCTTTACCGATCCTGGCAGATGTCAGAAGATGGCTCTCGTTGGATGTTTCGCTATTCGGATGGCGATCGGCCCGATGAATTGTTTGTGGCAAATAGCAAGTTAGAAAACAAGTATCAAGTAACAGACTTGAATCCCTGGATCAAGGACAAGAAATTCACGAAAACAGAGTTGATCACTTACTTGGATACGGATGGAAAAGAACTGTACGGCATACTGTACTACCCAGTTGACTATGATCCTAATAAAAAGTATCCGCTGGTCTGTGAGATCTATGAACGCTTTTTCGATAATGGCTACCGCAGCTCCATGAATATTGTGGCCAATCATGGCTATTTCGGCTTTCGACCTTCAGTCAATTTAGAACAAGGTAGGCCAGGGGTCGCCTGGATAAAGGGAGTCACAGCAGGTATCAATAAGCTGATTGAAAAAGGGCTTGTGGATCCAGAAAAGATTGGTGTCCACGGGACGAGCTATGGAGGTTATGCCGCCTCCTTATTAATTGCGCAGACCAATCGATTTGCAGCAGCGATTAACATCTCAGGAAAAACCAATATGATTAGCTTCTTAGGGGATAGCCCTCGGATTGGCACCCGAAACTATGCAGCGGCTGAGGTAGGACAGGATCGTATTGGGGAATCACTTTGGGAGGCGCCGATGAAGTATATCGAGCATTCTGCCATAATGTATGCCGACAAAATGAATACCCCTCATCTGCTGCTGACTGGAGAAGGAGATTGGAATGTGCCCGCAGCTAATACTCGAGAATTGTACTATGCTCTACGTCGTCTAGGCAAAGAAGTAGTTTGGGTAAATTATAAAACTGCTGGTCATGGTGCGGGCTGGGCTGGCACTGAAGAAACGTACCACGATCAATGGCAGAGAATGATGAAATGGTATGCGGATCATTTTGAAAAAAAGGATAAAAAAGAGGGGAAGACGCCCTAATCCCAGCAAGTTACGATGAATGGTAAGCTGGATTCATTAAAAATTCCATTCCAAATTAGCGGAAAATGATTAAACGAAGAACTTGGCTAAAAAACTCGGTGTTAGGGCTTGCCGGCGCAGCCGTACTTTCCCCAATGGACTTAAAAGCCTTTGAGGAGGAAACCAATTCGCTTTTCAAGGATTTAGAAGCGACTAATGCAGACGAGAAATATTGGAAAAAAATCAAACGACATTTCGCACTGGCAAAGGATCTGCGGTACTTCAATAATGGGTCCCTGGGTACTTGTCCAGATTATGTAGTTGATGCCACTAATAAATTTCGCAGCACGCTAGATTCCTTCCCTTCAAAATACATGTGGGGTGGCTGGGATAGCAATAAGGAACAAATCCGGAAAAAGGCCGCAGAAATGCTTGGCGTTTCAGAAGAAACAATCGCCCTGATTCACAATACAACAGAAGGGATGAATTTGATCGCCTCTAGTATGGATCTCCAAGCGGGCGATGAGGTGCTTTTGAGCAATCATGAACACACCAGTGCACGTATTCCTTGGAAATATTGGCAGGAGTCGAAAGGGATTGATCTCAAAACCGTAGACCTCCCCTTGATTCCTAAGACCAAAGAAGAGGTGGTAGATCAATTCCGAAAAGCCATTACTCCCAAAACACGTGTTATCTCCATTGTACATCTAACCAACACCAATGGCATGATCTTGCCGGTTAAAGAGATTTCTAAAATGGCTCATGAACAGGGCGTTTTGGTGGCGGTGGATGGTGCCCAATCGATGGGGATGTTCAAGATCAACCTGGATGATCTAGGTTGCGATTATTTCACCTCCAGTAGTCACAAGTGGCTATTCTCTCCAAAGGGAATGGGTATCTTTTATGCCAGGAAAGAGGCTCAGTCTAAACTTAAACCATTGATCGTTTGCCGAGGGTACGAGGATGAAAGTATCAGAAGATTGGAGAATTACAATACGCGTAATCTGCCTGAACTATTGGGCCTAGGGGCTGCTTTAGATTACCGTACCCAAATAGGGGAGGAGCGCATTCAGGATCGAGTGTATGAACTAAAGAAGTACTTCCGGGATAGCCTAGCCGATGACCAGCGTTTCGTTTTCAAGACACCTGAGTCTAACGATCTTTCGGCAGGGATACAGACGGTTGAGGTTGTAGGACATTCCTCTGGTTCGGTTAAAAGAAAACTGAGCAGTGATTATCAAATTGATTGCCGCCCGATGAGTTCTCACGATATCAATGGTTTGAGGATCTCGCTAGCTATTTTTATCACAAAAGCAGATGTGGATTATCTAGTAGATGCTATAAAAACGATCGCGGATTAGCGGAGAGTTTCACTCAGAACCAATGATACCTGCACTGATCACGAATAATTTACATTTTGAACACGCTACAAGGACAGATACAATTTATCAACGAATTGGAGAAGTTAAAAGCCGTTAAGCGCCGAAACTTAACCTTAGACAATAAGCGACCAGAAAACAGTGCGGAGCACTCCTGGCATTTAGCTATGATGGTTCCTATTCTAGCCCCCTACAGCAGGACAGAAATAGATCAGTTGAAGGTCATCAATATGCTGCTAGTCCATGATTTGGGTGAAATCTATGCAGGAGATTCCTGGCTTTATAACGAATCTGACAAGGAGGAAATCAGTCAAAATGAGCTTAAGGCATTCAAGCGACTGATAGAATGTCTGCCTGTTGATCAGCAATCTGAATTATTGGATTTGTTTGAGGAGTTTGAAACACAGGAGACTGAAGAAGCAAAGTTTGCCAAAGCGATAGACGCTATTCAGCCTTTACTAAATCACCTTCACATCTCTCACGAAAATGAAAATCCGGATGATATTCAGGCAAGCATGGTATGGAAAAAGAAGACTTTTGTCAAAGACTATGCTCCTGATTTATGGCAATTGGTAGAGGAAACGATTGATAAGAGTGTTCAGAAAGGCCTGTATAAAAGAGATTAGCAGACTACTTCTAGATGCTTAGTTTGCTGCTGCAGCGCTGACAGCACGAAAAACTACCAATATCATTATTTACCGGTGTCCTATATGTTCCTGTGTTCAACACACCCTGCATTTTGTTCATTCCACTTCAAATTTCCCCTTAAATATCTCGAAATCATCGTCCATTTGTATTGGATTTTAAACCAATAAAAATTAAGCATGAAAAAAGGATCAGTTTTAATCGCTATGTTATTTTGTACACTTGCCTTGGTTGCCCAGTCACCCATAGAAGGCATTTGGAACACAGGAAAAGAGAACACCAAAATTGAAATTGCAGCGGTCAATGGTATCTACGCAGGCAAAATTGTTTCTTCTGACAATGCCAAGGCCAAAATAGGCGCCCAATTAATCAAAGAGGTCCAACTGGTGGACGGTCAATGGAAAGGTAAACTATATGCGGCCAAGAAGAAGAAATGGATGGATGCAGTCTTGGCCGAAAAGGACAATCAATTGCTCATCACGGTAAAAGCTGGTTTAATGAGCAGGACCATCAAATGGGCTAAAGGATAGCTAGAAAAGAAATACAGGCTTTCACATCCAATAATACTAAGCGCCCCGATTTTCAACAACGGAAAATCGGGGCGACTCATCTTTATCAGCGAAGCCTGGTTTAACCCAGCATAGCTTTATCGGTAATAAATGGCTGTTGATACAACCTTTCTCCCGTTGCTTTGGAGATGGCATTGGCCAAAGCCGCTGCGATGGGAGGAAGAGAAGGCTCACCTAAGCCCGTTGGATCAATCCCGTTGTCTACAAAGTGCGTTTCAATCGCTAGAGGTGCTTCTGGATGTCGGATCAATCGGTAAGTATGGAAATTATTCTGCTCAGGCTGACCATCCTTAAAGGATAACGCACTGTACATAGCATGTCCGATTCCATCCACGATCCCTCCTTCAATCTGGTTCAATGCAGCCATCGGGTTTACTACAATCCCACAATCCACCGCACACCAAACTTTTTGCACCTTAGGAGCGTTGTTTTCCATCACAACGTCCACCACCTGAGCTACGTAAGAGTTGTGACAGAAGTAGGCAGAAACACCACGGAATACGCCAGGTGTTTCTTTACCCCAACCAGATTTCTCCTTCACTAGCTTCAGCACACCAGCATAACGAGCGGCATCATAGTCATTGCGCTCACCAACGGGTTTTTCCGCAGCTTTATCGAACAATTCCAAGCGGAATTCGATCGGATCTTTTCCGGCGGCCTCAGCCACTTCATCTAGGAAAGACTGCTCCGCAAAAGCGATGAAATTAGAACGAGGAGCTCTCCACGCACCCGTGGAAATATTGGACTCCTTATTGTGATTCTCTACCAGATAGTTTTCTACTGCTCCTGCTGGATATCGGTTGGCGAAAACAGGGCTACCATTTGTACCTGCTCCACGGATATGGAAACCAATCAAATTGTTTTCAGCATCTAAAGCCGCGCGGTAGGTTACCTTGTAGTCAGGACGATAAGTTCCTTGAGTCATGTCGTCCTCGCGCGTATAGACGAGTTTTACTGGTGCTTTGACTTGTTGGGAGATCACTGCTGCTTCAACCCCAAAGTGTCCATATAAACGACGGCCAAATCCACCACCCATACGAGTCATGCCAATGGCAATCTTCTCCTCATCGATACCCAAAATACTTGCAACGGACTTGCTCAAGAATTCGGGCGTCTGAATAGGGCCGAGCAATTCCGCGCTATCTTCTTTTACGTTAGCAAAGAAGTTCATCGGCTCCATCGTATTATGTGCTAAGAATGGAGCAGCGTAAGTACGCTCAATCACTTGAGCTGCATTCTTGAAAGCCGCATCTGGGTTACCATCCTTTCTAGCCGCTTCTTTAGTAGATTGCCCCAAAAGACGGTCCAACTCTTCGTTGTGCCCATCACTACTTTCCGCTGCTGTATCGGTCTCCCATTCTATCTGTAAAGCTTTCTTGGCCTGCATCACCTCCCAAGTTGTATTTCCGACAACGGCTATCAACTCAGTAAAGGCATTCGTATCAGACCATTGTCGATCTTCCACGGTAGTATTGATGGTGATAACATCCTTAATACCGGGCATCCCTTTGGCTGCACTTGCGTCTAAAGACTTCAATTTCATGCCAAATGCTGGGGGGTGCTCAATCATGGCGATTAACATTCCCTCTTCCTGCACATCGATACCAAATAGGGGTTCCCCTTTTACTATTTTAGGACCATCGACATTCTTGCGGTCGGTTCCGATAATCTTAAAGTCTTTCGGATCCTTTAATGGTACTTCTTCAGGCACCTCTATACTGGCAGCAGCCGAAGCTATCTCTCCATAGCCGATGGACTGCCCGGAGGCTTCATGCTTGATCACACCTTCTGAAGTGGTTAACTCATCTACACTCACTTCCCACTGCTTAGCAGCAGCTTCTAATAACATTCTTCTGGCTGTGGCACCTGCCATTCTAAGGCTTTGCCATCCTTGCCGGATCGACTGACTACCTCCAGCTAATTGACGCTTATACTTTTGCGTATCTAGGGGAGCCTGCTCTACGATCACATCATCCCAGCTCACATCCAGTTCCTCTGCGATAATCATCGGCATAGAAGTTTTCACATTCTGTCCGATCTCTGGATTAGGGGACATAATGGTGACAATTCCATTATCACCTATCTTAAGAAAGGCATTGATATCAAACCACGCCTCGGGCATGCTCTTGATCTCAGCCTCAGTAGGGGTACAGGAGGCGAGCCAGCTAAAGCCTAGGACCATACCGCCACCGGCAGCAGTCGAAGCCTTCAAGAAGGACCTCCTATTATATGTAGTTCTAATTAAAGTCATGATTCTCTTGAATTAATGAAGATTACAACGATTCTAATTCACTTCACTTTGAGTCAAAGTCAGGGAAAACTGCAGCTGTCAGCTTAACTCATCTTTGCTGCAGCCGTCTTGATTGCTGCCTTAATTCTAACATAGGTACCGCAGCGGCAAATATTGCCATTCATGGCAGCATCGATTTCTGCGTCGGTTGGATTCGGGTTGCTTTCCAACAGGGAAGCAGCGTTCATGATTTGTCCGGCTTGGCAGTACCCACACTGTGGTACATCGTGTTCGATCCAAGCTTCTTGCAGCGGATGGTCTGCCTTTTCAGAAAGTCCTTCAATGGTAGTAATTTTTTGGTCTGCCACGCCGGAGATGGGCATGGAGCAGGATCTGGCAGCGACACCGTCAAGATGAATCGTGCACGCGCCACATTGACCGATGCCACAACCGAATTTGGTCCCGACCAATTTGACGTGATCTCGTAGCACCCAAAGCATGGGCGTTTCGGGTGCAACATCTACCTGGTGCTTTTCTCCGTTAATAGTAAGATTGAAAATAGCCATGTTATAGATGAGTTATAATGAAAATAATAGCTGGGCAGTTGCCAGCATCTATCTAAAGATATCAAGAAATGTTCAACTGTAAAATAGTGTATAGAAAGGTAGGAACTCAAAACTACGAAAAATCACTAAAGGAAGAAAATCAAATTATGGGTACGTTTTATGTTCCAGAAAGTAATTCTTGCCATGCGACTGACAAAATTGAGAAGAAAATTAGGGTCATTCACAATTTATTCGTCTTTAGAACAGATTATATAGTAAAGAATGGGGACCATTTATTGGGTTCCACCCTAAAACTCAAAATCATATGCCAGCTACTCTCGTTTACACCCTGTGCTTAGCCCTTATCTATCTCCTCAAATCTCATTTTGCCAAACCTCAAAAACAACTAGCCACCCTTAATCAAAGCCAAACCATCACTTCTTAGCTATGCTTATTTAGTCCTTTGCTCTCAAAGGTATTGTTTCTTGTCCCGCTAGGCGACAGTTTAATTTTCTGTACTTTAGTACTATTGCTGTTGTATTGAACCTAATAGGACATTTAAAAGCAATTAACCACATGAGCGAAGCAATTCGGGTGTATGTTCTACACGAAAATCAGGAATGGTACAAACCCTTGCAGGAGGCTTTAGCAGCAGAAGGAATACCCAATACAGAATGGAACCTGGCAGCGGGACAATTTATCCTGAACCAAGCCCCACCTTTAGGCGTCTTCTACAGCAAGATGAGCGCCTCTTCTTACTCGCGAGGGCATTTACATGCCAAGCATTTCATGGCAGCCACCTTAGAGTGGCTCTCCGCTCACGGTCGACGAGTCATTAATGGCAAGCGAGCACTCGAACTGGAAGTTAGCAAAGTCGCACAGCATATCTCTTTGCAGGCCCATGGATTACGAACGCCCAATACGGTCGTTGTACATGGTAAAAAAGCAGCCATTGCAGCCAGCAAAAAGTTTGGATCAGCGGGTTTCATCATTAAGCCCAATCAAGGCGGGAAGGGACAAGGGGTTCAGCACTTTTCCGATAGCGAAGCTTTTGAATCATTTCTTTCAGTTGTAACTATGGATGATCTTACCGTGGATGGTTTATTGTTGATTCAAGCTTATATTCCACCAAAGTCCCAACGCATCATACGAATGGAGTTCATTGAAGGGAAATTCTATTATGCCGTTCAAGTGGATACCGGTGGGGGATTTGAATTATGCCCCGCTGACGCCTGTGAGATCGATCCGACAAGGCCAGACAGGGCACTCCCTAGTTTTCAAATATTGGAAGATTTTTGGATTCCCGAGATTGAAAAATGTGAAGCCTTCTTACAAGCGAACCAAATAGAAATAGCCGGCATGGAATTCCTGGAAAGTGAGGAGGGGGATCGATATTTCTATGATGTCAATACAAACACCAATTACAACACCAAAGCCGAACAAGACTGTCCCTCTAGTTATGAGGGGCTGCAACAGGTGGCCCGTTTTCTTAAAAAGGAATGGGAAATAGTGCAAGGGGTGAATGCTGTCGTCTAGGTCTCAGGTTTGAAGATGAACTACAAACTCCAGCTATGTTAATTAGAATACTCTTCTGTATCTTATTTCTATCCTTAGTGTTGACCTGTCAGGAAAATCCTTCAAAAGCTGAGCATATTCCTGAAAAGAAAGAGGTAGTCACAACGAAAGAACAACAAACCGTATCTTTTGAAAACGTGGAATACCTCGACGACGATGGGAATTCATCCTTGGTAGAAGGGGAGGATAAAACTCAAGAATTAGAGATCAGTACTGTAGAACGGCAGCGTTGCAAGAACGCACCTACAGAATCAAAATCACGATTTGGAAAAATCTGCTTTGGCTGGTGGAAAAGACCGGCTGGTGCACACGAGTCCTGTGGGTGTCATCCACAGACAAGTAGCAAGTAAATATTGTTAATGTGAACCTTAATCGACAGTAGAGTAGGAGTGGAGTCTAGGTCTACCTTGTTGCTCAATCATTCTTACTTTACTTGCAAAGCCATAAAACCTTGTTATGTTATACAAAATTTCTAGTCTTTTCTTGCTGCTCTGCCTTCTGGCGGCCTGTCAGCAACAGCCTGCTCAAGATGAAACCGTTACAAAAGAGCAAGAATCAGTTACGCCTAAAAAACAGCGCCCCCTTGCCTTTGAGAACGGTAAGTTTTTTGAAAAGGACGCTGTCCCGATGCTATACGGGGGCGAGCAAGAGCAACAGCATTTCAATGTTTCCAACCTAGAACTCAAGAAGGAGCAATTTCACTATGGAATTGGGCGAGAGCGATTCCCGGCCCTTCTGCAACCCGGTTTTACTACCGTAGCAGCAGCAGATAGTTTGTGGAAAGATGAGGATCGCTTTCTCTTGGCCTATGCTGGAGATGAGGTGAAGGCATATTCCGTGAAAGACCTGACTCGACATGAGGTAGTTAATGATCGTTTAGATGGCGAGCCCATTATGGCGGTGTATTGCATATTGGCTGATCTAGGTGCCATTTATAGCCGTCAATATGGCGATCAGGAGTTGACCTTTGCACTGAGTGGATATACCTATTTTGATGAAGAAGTCTGGGATGGATTAGATGGATTTGTCTTGTGGGATCGAGATACGGAGAGCTTGTGGTGGCCACTTATCGGTAGAGCAGTCTCAGGCCCCTTGAAGGGGGTGGGATTATTAGAAAAAGATAAAGCCAATTGGGAGGACACGACCTGGGGACACATCAAGAACAATTATCCCCAAGCTCAGGTCTTACTATCGGGGCAGGACTATATCCGTCCCAGTGAATGGCCACAACTGACGGAAACGGAGCAGCTCGTAGCTGACTTTAAGCAGAAATAAGACTATGGGGTAGGAGGGTAGCTTAGGCGCAATCAAAGTCCCTGGATTTTAAATGCAAAATCCGTTGTCTATTCACTCATGCTTATTGGAAAATACTACCTTTAGATCGAACTAACCAAAACTAGTTTTGCAATGAAAATGAGGCTCTTTATTATTGTCGTCTTATCATCTATTCACCAATTTATATTGGCTCAAGATCAAGTGACTACGGAAGCATACAAGCAAGCCGAAAGCCAGCTTTCTTTCAATACATCACCACATATTGATCGAATGAATGTTAGACCCAGCTGGGAATCTGACGAAAAATTTTGGTACCGGAATTTGGTGGAAGATGGGCTAGAATTCGTGCTTTATGACATTGAGAAAAAGAAAAGATCAACTTTTGATTCAAAAAGCGAGTTAGATCAGGTACTTAAAGAGAAAGCAGAAGCCCCTTCCTACAGTTGGCGAAAGGAGATTCTTTCCCCCGACAAAAAGAAAGTGGTATTTATAAAGGACTGGAACTTGTGGGTTCGAGATTTAGTCAGTGGCGAGGAAAAGCAGTTGACCACAGATGGCATAGAGAACTATGGTTATGCTACCGATAATGCCGGTTGGCGTCAGAGTGAACGTCCTATTGTTCTATGGTCTCCCGATTCTAAGAAGATTGCGACTTATCAGCAAGATCAACGGCATGTCTCCGATATGCACTTGGTGAGTACCAATGTGGGAGCGCCGAAGATTAAAAGCTGGAAATATCCCTTACCCGAAGACGAGAAAATCATCCAGATCGAGCGTGTCGTTATTGAGGTAGAGAGTGGAAAAATGGTTCGCTTTGACATGCCATCCGATGATCGTCGAGGTACTTTATGTGATGACATTGCCTGCTCCGGTAAGTTTGATGATAATCAATGGATCAATGACGGCAAGCAATTGGTTTTCGTTTCTTCCTCGAGAGATCATAAGGTAGCTCAGCTGAGAATCGCAGATACCCAAACGGGAAAGGTCCGAGATATCCTAAGAGAAGAAGTGGCTACGCAATATGAATCGGGCCAGGGAGCTATTAATTGGCATTACCTTGAAGCCACGGATGAGATCATTTGGTATTCTGAACGAGATAATTGGGGCCATCTGTACTTGTATGAAGCCCCAACTGGCACCCTTAAGCATCAGATTACTACAGGTGATTTTGTGGTTACTCGTCTCAAGCATATCGACAAGAAAGCTGGAGTTCTATATTTTGAAGCTAATGGCCGCGAAGAAGGTCGTAAT
Organism: uncultured Lewinella sp.; assembly: GCA_913057785.1. Taxonomy (GTDB): domain Bacteria; phylum Bacteroidota; class Bacteroidia; order Chitinophagales; family Saprospiraceae; genus DT-111. The sequence continues at coordinate 26,411 of CAJXPD010000057.1, forward strand.
CCCTACTTCAGTCATTTGTATAGGATTGAGCTGTCAGGTAAGAACTTGAAATTGCTCACGCCAGAAAATGGCACGCATAGTATCCGGTTTTCTCCGAATTACAAGTACTTCGTGGACAATTATTCTCAGCCAGATGTACCGCCCGTATCTGTACTTCGGGATATGGAAGGAAATCTCATCGAAAAACTGGAGCAAGCAGATATCTCTCGGCTGGTAGCAACGGGATGGAAAGCACCTAATCCCATCACGGTAAAATCGGCGGATGGCAAATATGATCTGTACGGATTGATGTTTACACCTAATAATTTGAATCCTAAGAAGAAATATCCAGTGGTGAACTACATTTATCCCGGCCCGCAAGGTGGGAGTGTGGGCTCATGGACTTTTAGGCCCAGTAGAGGGGACCATCAGGCTTTGGCGGAGCTGGGCTTCATTGTGGTGGCCATCGAAGGCAGTTGCAATCCAGGGCGATCAAAAGCCTTTCATGACGAATGCTATGGAAACATGGGCATTAACACTTTGCCTGATCAAATATCGGGTATGCAACAATTGGCCCAAAAACATCCCTACATGGATTTGGAACATGTTGGAATATGGGGTCATTCTGGAGGAGGCTTTGCCACAGCCGCTGCCATGTTTAAATATCCAGATTTCTTTGACGTTGGTATTTCCGAATCCGGTAATCACGATAACCGAAATTACGAAGATGATTGGGGAGAGCGCTATATTGGATTGATAGAAGAGGTAGATGGAGTGAATAATTACGAGATTCAGGCCAACCAGCTATATGCCGAAAATTTGAAAGGCAAATTATTGCTCGCACATGGAGGCATGGATGACAACGTGCCACCTTACAACACCAATCTGGTAGTCGATGCCTTGATCAAAGCCAATAAAGATTTTGATTTGATTATGTTCCCGAATGCGCGGCATGGATTCGGAGCTGATAGCTACTACATGACCCGCAGAAGATGGGATTATTTCGTGCAGCATCTTAAAGGCATGAAGCCACCTAAGGAATATAAAATTGAATATAAGCGAGATCCGCGGCTAGATCGAGCATAACAATACTGTTCAACCCCAAAAAAACCAAGGTTACATGCTTGAATCGATACGAAAATGGCTGATTAGAAACCTGATCAAACCAGAGGATATCAAGGACTACATCAGCAATGTGGGTGACCTAGATAAGCCTCATTTAAAAATATCTCTGGCGGAATTGAAGAAAACAGATGCTGCAAAGAAAGTGCTGTTATCCAAGGGTATTTCCATCGTGGAAAGTAAGATAAAGGAGTTGCAACAGAAGCAAGTAGCTGGTCACGACGTGAGATCATGGATCAACCAGAAGCAACGTCAACTGAGAATGTATCATGAGCAATTGGACTTAATTGATTATCGAGCACGAAAGGAAGAATTAGAGGAGGTTCAGCTCCAAGAAGCTCTGGCTACTGAAGCAAAGCGTTGGCGAGAACAAATTCTTACAGGCGATATAGATTCTTTTTTTGAGGAAGCCCTGGAACAAACAAAGGACAGTCGCAAGTTGGAAAACGGCTTGTATAATAGGTCTGGACAATTCTATAACTTATTGGAACAAAAGAATCAGAATCTCATCACCACGGATTCTTTTGAGCTAAGCAGAATAGATCTCCAGTTGAGCTTTCTGAGCTTTATTGATCGGATTCAAGCCAGACGTATGATTTAAAACGAGATACCATATCGCATGGATCGTAGGGCAGATTGAAATAGCTCAAGATATAGCAATTAGAAAGAACAGAAATGACCACACCAGAAAACCAACTTAACCTTCGTGCACGCCATCCTGATTTCCAAACCTTCCTTGACTTTAATGAAAGTGAATCCAAGAAAGTGGTGAAGGCCTACACTTGTCATTTGGATGAACGATACGGGACAGCAACCTTACAAACGCTTGATGTGTTCCCCGCGAAGAAGGAAAATGCCCCAATTTTGGTATTTATCCATGGGGGTTATTGGAAAGCACTGGATAAGAAAAGCTATCGCTTTATTGCGGCTCCTTACGTGGAGCAAGGGATGACCGTATTCCTTCTGAATTACAGGCTTATCCCAACCGTCATTATGCAAATGCTTCTAGATGACATTCGAGATGGAATAGACTGGATTCGATCAAATGCCCATCAATACAAGGCCGATCCGGATTCCTTGGTGGTTGCTGGTCACTCGGCAGGAGGCCATTTGGCACTAATGGCTTATTTGTTGAACGAGCACCTCCGAAACAGTATTAAGGCCATTTGTAGTCTTAGCGGCATATTTGATCTTAACGTCATTCGAGATAGTTACCTGAATGCTGACTTACAGCTGAAGCACAGTGACGTGGAAGCTTTCAGTGTTTCCAATAAAGACCTAACCTTAATAGACTGCCCTACTTTATTGAGCGTAGGATTGGATGAAACGGATTTATTTATCGAGCAATCAAAGGCACTTTTTAAGCAGAACAAAGCTTTTGCTCCCTTGAGCTACTACGAATATCCCAGCCTAAATCACTACCAAATTGTGCACACCTTGGGGCAGGAGGGGAGTCCTTTAACACAATTTATTCTTAAGCAAGCCTTCAGCTGAGGAAGCAAGTAATTGGCATGATTAAAACCGATTTCACTTTGGTCATCCGAGTAATTCAAGGCAAATATGCATATTTACTTTGCAAACAAGAAAGAAATCATGTATATTTACTTTGCAAACAGGAATTAAATATGAAAATTTTAGGCTCCTTTGAAGAATTAGTCCTATTGGCCGTGGGGTCACTCGGAGATCAGGCATATGGAGTAGCCGTTAAGGATTTGCTGGAAGAGACAGGAGGGAAGAAGCCAAGTATTGGGGCTTTACATTCGGCCCTGCATCGCCTCGAAGAAAAAGGGATGTTAGATTCTTGGATTGGCGGAGCCACTTCGGAGCGAGGTGGTAGAAGAAAAAAATATTACAGCCTAACACCGATAGGAAAGAAAGCCCTACAAGAAGCTCACGACGTACGCGCAAAATTATCTATCAATATCCAAGGTTTAAATCTAGGATAACATGAGCAAGCCTCTTCCTAAGCCTCCTAGGCTAGCGGAACTATTTTTGGAATGGTACTGTCACCCGGAGATTTTGGAGATCCTACAAGGGGATTTACATGAGCTGTATTATCGGAGGATAGGTACGATAGGATTGACTAGAGCTAGACTGTGTTATTATCGAGATGTAATTGACAATTGTCGCCCCTACGCTTGGGGAAAAGCGAAGTCTTCATCACCCAACTTCATGGATATGTTTATCAATTATGTCATCTCCGCTTGGCGTAACATGTATAAGCGCAAGCAATTTTCGCTAATCAATATCTTGGGACTGTCGATTGGAATGGCTGCCTGCCTTTTGATATTACAGTATGTTAATCACCAAAAGAACTTTGATACCTTCCATACTGATCTGGATCGTTTGTATAGACTCAACTTGGGCATGTCAGAGGCTGGCGAGTCTGAAGTAACTTATCGGGCTGCTAATCATCCCGCCGCTGCGCTTGCCTTGAAAAAAGATTATCCTCAGATTCAAGAAACCGCAAGGATAGTAGACGTAGCCATCTTTATGGGGTCTTCTGTATTAAGTCATAAGCCCGAGGGGGGCACTCCGATCACTTTCTACGAGGAAAATATGTATGTGGCAGATCCCTCCTTTTTGAAGATGTTCTCCTTTCCCCTAGTAAACGGGGAGTTAGAAACTGCACTAGACCACCGAGATAACATTGTGATTACAGAGCGTCTAGCCCAAAAGTACTTTGGGGAAGAGGATCCAATGGGAAAGACACTTTCGCTCAATGGTGCCATCAATCTCACCGTTACTGGTATCCTACAAGATTTGCCGCAGATTACTCATTTCGAAATTAACGCTCTATTTTCATCACATGTATTCTCCGATGGTATTAATAATGCTTGGATTTGGCCAGAATTTCACACCTATGTAAAACTACTTCCAGAAGCCACAGTCGAAGATGTGGAGGGGCAACTCGATGGTTTTGTTAACCAATACTTGGGGGATGTGATGGAGGAGTTTGCCATTCGAGAAGCCATGACCCTGCAACCGGTGCAAGACATTCACCTACATGGTAATTTGCTCAAAGAAATAAAGGAAACCGGCAATCAAAGAACGGTATCTTTCCTAATTCTCATTGCCTTTATGATCCTGCTGATTGCCTGGATCAATTTCATTAATCTGTCGACTTCTCGGTCTATTGAACGGGCATCGGAGGTGGGAATTAGAAAAGTTGTGGGAGCTGCGAAGGAAAATATTATCCTACAATTCTTGACTGAGTCAGCGGTTATGAATGGATTAGCCATTGGCTTTGCTGTGTTAATGGTCGTACTGATTTCACCTTACTTTAATCGAATAGCAGGTGTGGAGATCATTTCTGGCAGTTGGTTTCGACAAGTTTTAGGAGAATGGAGTACCTGGCAGGCCATGCTGATCTTGTTTTTAGGAGGAACCTTTCTTGCCGGCTTATACCCTGCGTTCATTTTATCTTCTTTCCAACCTATAAAAACCATCAAAGGACATTTATATCAAGCGGGGCAAAGGGTTCACTTCCGGCATGTAATGGTGGTATTCCAGTTTGTCATAGGCTTATCGATGATCACCGGGACTGTAATTGTTTTCAAACAACTCTCATTCATGCGTAGTCAAGAATTGGGGTTCAATATGGAACAATTGTTAATTGTAAAAGCTCCTTCCATTGTAGACTCTACCGGTGCAGAACGTGCCAACTTGTTTCGAGAGCAATTACTCCAACAGGCTCAGATCCAGCAAATTTCTTATTCATCTGATATCCCAGGCTACAACATCCAAAATATCAATACGATAAAACGGAGGGAAGAAAACATTGAAGAAGGCTTCTTTGCCACTTTTCTAAATACAGATGAACACTTCTTTTCGACTTACCAAATTGAATTAGTAGCGGGTCGAGGATTCTTAGAAGAGATCGAAACGGACATCAATGCGATCGTACTGAATGAAAAAGCAGTAGGATTGCTTGGCTACAGCTCTCCTGATGAAGTGCTGGACCAAATCATTAGTGTTAAGACCAATAGTTGGCATGATCTAAAAGTAGTGGGTGTTGCCAAGAATATCCACAATCAATCTCTAGCACACGGGCAACTCCCATTTGTATTCTTCAATGGTAGGGGCTTCGGCTATGATTATTTGAATATTCGCTTAAATACCGAAGACATACATGAAACTATTGCCAATGTAGAGAAGACCTATGGAGAAGTTTTTCCGGGAAATCCTGTGGAGCATTTCTTTTTAGATGATTACTTCGATAAGCAGTATCAGGCTGATCGAAAATTTGGAAGAGTATTCACACTCTTTGCTGTTTTAGCCATTCTAGTGGCCTGTCTTGGTCTTTTCGGATTGGCTTCCTATATCTCAAGTCTTCGTACCAAAGAAACGGGCATTCGAAAGGTGCTTGGTGCTTCCACTGCCCAGATATTTCTATTGCTGGGCAAGCAATTTCTATGGCTAATAGTGATTGCTACCATTGTGGGGATTCCCTTGATCTGGTGGGGAGGGAATGAGTGGTTAGCCAACTATGCGTATCGTGTGAAATTGAATCTTTGGGTATTCGTCTTGCCGGTGACTTCATTCTTCATGATGACGGCCTTGATTGTTTTCTGGCAATCGTCAAAGGCTGCCTTAGTTAATCCCGTAAAAAGTCTGCGGACCGAGTAATAAAGATATAACTAGCATGGCATCGTATGCCAATTCTTAGTAAACTGGGTAGATGCTTCCGCTCTTTCGAGAGGAGGAAAGCATTTTACCCAGTTTCTATTTCTTAGTATTTCTCTTGAATCAACTCAATGAGTTTATCTACAGCCTCTTTCACAAAGGCTGGATCTTCTGCGGTTGCTTCTCTTTCTACAATTTCAATGTTCGAAGGCAAACCTTCCTTCAATCTGAAGAAGAAGGCCTCGTCTGATTCTTTATCCTCTAATATTCCACCGGGATAAGAATATCGGCCTACACCTAGCTTTGGAATCATGAAGTATGCCTTATCCTTGGTATGCTTCAATCGGCCACAAATATCATCAGCGACCCGTTGTATTTCTTCCACGTTTAGCCTAGGAACAAAAACGACAGGACTGTGAAAGACCTTCTTGTGATCTTTATATGCTTCTGGAACCTCATTGGGCGGAACCAGTATACCTAAATGTTCCGCTCCACCGGGGCACAGTACTTGTGGCAATCCCAATTTACCTGCCACTGTTAACCGCTCTGGCCCTCCGGCACGCAACACACTCCAGACATCATCGGCAATTTCGCCCATAGCATAATCAAATACGGCTCCAATGATACCTTCCTTCATCATTTGTTCCATGGCCCGTCCTCCGGAACCCACTGCATGGAAGACAATGACCTCGTATCCGGCTTCTTCAATGTATTCGATGGCTTTCATGGCTCCGGCCGTCAATACACCCAAATTGGACATGCCGATTAGGGGCTTATCCCCCTTCTCCATGACGAACTTGGTTTCTACTTCAGCCATACCGCAAGCAGCAGCAGCGGCATTGGCTAGGACCTTTCTAGTAAATGGATTCAACTTCAGAATGTCACTTACCGAGAACATCATAGTAATGTCCTTGATACCCACGAATCCCGAGGTATCGCCAGAAGCAATCGTAGACACCATAATCTTAGGAAAGCCATAGGGTAGGGCCTGCATGATGTCACAGCAGGTGGAGGTTCCCTGCGTCCCTCCTAAGCCCAATACCGCATGTACCTCATCCTTTACAATACCGCTATTGATAAGACCTATGCAGCCTTTCACCACAAAAGGGTTAGCCTTTTCTCTTGTTGGCGCTGCCAAGATTTCCTTCAGATCACCTCCGCCAGCTTTAATCACCTCCTCACGGCTTATATCCGCCTCAATACCCGCTTTCCCTACTACTCCAATGTCCAGCAAAAGGGCTTGGTGCCCTCGACTTTCTATTTCTGATTTGAGGAATCCGGCTTCTTGATCCTTAGTATCAAGTGTTACTAAGAGGGCTATGGTTTTTTTCATGGTGCTAGGCTTTTATTCGTCAAGGTTTTGGTAAAATAGGAACAATCCCTAGGATTGTCGACGCAAGGCCGCAAATTCCTGTGCGGTGGACAAAACAGCTTTCTCAATTGGAATTCGTTCAGTAGACGATCCCGTCCAAATTCCGTCTACACTCGTGTGATTGAGCATATACTGAGCGTCAGTAGGGTTTTCCATGGCTGCTCCGTGAGCGATTAAGAGAACGTCCGGTTTGATGGCACGCAACCGCTTGTTCGCCTCCTCTGTTCGAGCCGCGGTTTCCTCGATAGTTTCTCCAGAATCATAGCCGGTCATACCCCCTTTTGTCGTACCTGCGTGAAAACAAAATAAGTCCGGTTGAGCTTCTTCCATAATGCGGAGACTATCTTCCATATTGAATGCCAAGCCTATTGAAACCATATCCATTTCTTTTGCTAGCTTCAAAAGTTCTATCTCATTATCTAGCGTGATTCCACTTTTAGTCAACACGCGGAAGATCTCGCTGTCTTTATCCACATAACTGATAGAGGGCCCAATGTTAGAGACGGACTCAACGCCCATGGCCTTGCAATCATTTAGTACCATGCGCATGTCTTTCAATGGATCATTAGCGTTTAAGCAAGCACAGATAAAGGCATCGCCCTTAATAGCGGGCATGATATCTTCTCGGGTATAATCTAGTGTTTGTTTATTGGAATCTAGGATAGGCCAAAGCATCGACATGGTTCCCATGCCGTTGGCACGCAATCGTGCACCGGAAAAAGTATTGATACAATCTGCGCCAGCCTTTTCTAATAGTTTAGCTACCAAGCCTGAGCCTGCACTGGCGATGAAGATGGGTATGTTTTGTTCTTTCTTCTTTTGCAACTTCTGTAAAATCTCTGTTCTGGAAGTTCTGGGTGTGATCATTGTATATGGATTGATTTAAAACTTGTTGATGAATTTTGATTCAAAGGGAATACAACTGCAATGCATACATCCGAACTTGCACAGCGTGTTACCAAAGCAGAACATCGGACGTATCGCAACGCTATTTAAATAACTCTTTCATTTCCTCCGTCAATGGGCACCTGCGCACCCGTGATTTTAGCGAAGGTCTTGCCGAGCATAGCGGTAGCTAAATCGGCCACATCTCGGGAAGTTACCTCCACCTTCAGCATGTTATTGGTTTTGTACTCCTTTACGGTAAGACCATAATGCTTAGCGCGTGCCTGCAGTACTTCATCCGTCCAAATGGCCGTATCGTAGACCGCATTGGGGTGTATGATATTCACTCTTATTCCTTTTCCGCCCAATTCCATGGCGGCCACCCTTCCCAGCTGCGTGAGGCCGGCCTTAGCAACCGAATAAGCGGCAGCTCCAGGGCCTGGAGCCGGTACATTCTTGGAAGCAATGATCACAACGGCTGGATCAAACCCCACTTCCAAGTAGGGGATCAATAGTTGCAGTAGTCGTTGATGACTCGTTACATTAAGTTCTAAGCTTTTATCCCAAAGCTTACCATCCATATCTGCTATGCGAGCACTTTTAGGAAAGATCCCAGCATTGCTGACCAGCATATCAATTCCACCGAAAGTGGCTATAGTTTCATCTATGGCTTTCTTCAGCTGCTTTTCACTAGTCACATCACACCTAATGCCAAGGGCTTCTTTTTGTGGAAACATACCTTCGATCGCTGGAGCTATGTCTAAGCCGGTAACTACGGCTCCCTGCTCAATCAAACTCTCCACGCAAGCCTTGCCAATACCACTTGCCGCACCCGTGACGATAGCCACTTTCCCCTGCATAGACTTCGGCTTGCCAGCTTTCTTCAGTTTTGCCTGTTCCAAACTCCAATACTCCATCTCAAAGAGGTCACCTTTACCCAAGGCCTTCCAACCGCCAAGATGCTCTGCCTGAAAGATGGCACGCTGTGTATGACGAGCGATATCCTCAATAATTCGAGTGTGTTTAACCGTAGGACCAAAGGAGACAACCCCGCTTCCCGGAACAATTGCCCAACGGGGCGCTTGATCAAGGAGAGTCTGTTCCCCCGTATTGTATTTCTTGTAGTAGGCCTTATAATTCTTCACATATTGCTCTAAGTCCTTTTTTGGACTGTCGGAAACCATCATAGGCGTCCGCTTGGTACGGATGATATGATCTGGAGTTAGCGGACCGCGAGAGGTGATCTTTGCTACATCAGAAAGTTCGCTAAATGTTTTCGCTGAAGCTGATCTGTCCAATTTCGCTAGTACTGGTTTGTTCCAAACTTCCGAGACTTTCTTTCGCAGTTTAGCGATCTGCAGACCGTCAATTTTGCCTTTACCTTTTCCCTTGATTGCATTTGCACCTTGCTTCTTCAAGTACTTCTCAGAAGCATCGACAATCGAGATCATTTTCTCGTAGCTTATCTTTGGATCATTGTGGAAGGTAAAGACACCGTGATTCATCAAAACCATACCGTCTATGCTGTCCCAGTCAATGTTCTTGGTCATTTCATAGATCTTCTTGGCCAGAATGAAGCCTGGCATAACGTAAGGGATGATCAAGATCTTATCGCCATAGATTTCTTGGATTCGCTTCTTTCCACCTGGTGTATTAGTCACTGTTACCACCGCATCAGCATGTGTATGATCTACAAAAGTGTAGGGAATAATAGCGTGCAAGATCGCTTCAACAGATGGATTGGGAGCAGATGGATTGGTCATGGCCATGCGCTGGTTTTTAACCATATCGACATCGCTCAAGGTATCCAACTGCGCCAGGCGGTGGAGGGCTGATAGCTTCACGGGAGCAAAACCAGGAGCTTCGATCGTAGCCAAATCCCAGCCACTTCCTTTTACATATAGAACCTCCTCCTCTTCACCGAAAATATTGGTTTCCTTTATTTTGACCGAGGTATTTCCTCCACCATGCATCACCAGATCTTCGTTATTGCCAAGTAGGCGAGAGGTGTAAACTCTTAACTTTAGCAGATCTCCTTTAAGCTTCTTAGCCTCAGAATCTTTCCAATTGCTTTTCATAGATTGTCAATAAATTTTGATACAATTTTATGTACTGTTTGACGATGCTGTGCATCATCAATATAACGAGAAATAACTTTTTGTATATGACTATTGGGGATATGTTTATGTACTGCCTCAGCCATGGAGTAGGGGTGGAGTGGATCATCTTCATTCCCGATCACAAGCGTAGGCACGCTGATCTTGTCAAGGAAATTGATGTCATCAAAAGGGTGATCTTCCACCATGGCTCGAAGTACCGTAGCAATCTCTGGCCTTTGTGTGTCGGCGAACACCCCGAGTACTGATTTCGCAGCATTGGGTACATGCTCATGAATGGTTTGAAATTCAGACTCCTGCTTAAAGCCTTCCACATCTTTGGCTGCCTCTATATAATCAGCAGCAGTAAGCAAAATCTTAAGATTTTCTGGGCTCCCTTCATCTAACCAAGCTGGGCGTACCAAAACTAAGCCACTTACTCGCTCTGGATGATGAATGGCCAGGTAAGTCGAAATCCCTGCCCCCATTGAAATCCCACCAAATACGGCCTCAGGTATTTCTAGCTGGTCCATTAATTGGATCAACTGATCGGCATAGTAGGCAAAGGAGGGACGAATGGATGGGGCGAGCGGAGCAGTTCCGTGCCCAGGACAATCCATCGAAATGAGTCGCATGCCTTGTAATCCCGCCAAGAGTCCCTGAGGTTGAGCCAAATTAGACCCTAGGCCATGCTGAAAGTGAAAAGGATCTCCTTCGCCTGAGCTTTTGTACAAGAAGTGAGTTTCCATCTACGAGTCTTATTGAACCACATTTTCGTGAGGATGCTGCTTGAGCAATTCTTCCGGCGAGTAGAACCCAGACTTGCCATCCGTTAGTGCACGAACTTCTTTCACTTTTTCTGGCGTAATAGCCGATGCTGTGTTGCCAAAGGAATTTCGAACATAAGTGAGCACGGCAGCAACCTCCTCGTCATTCAGTAAGCCTTCGTATGGCGTCATGGGGACCTGACCGGGATATTCCTTACCCAGGACCGTAATCGGTCCCATAAGGCCCTTTAAAACCAACTTAATGAGTCTATCCTCACTCTCGTTGACCCAACGGGTGCCAGCTAAGGGTGGGAAACCGGATGCAGCTAAGCCCTTCCCATCTGGCTGATGACAAGTACCACAAAATCCCTCTTGCTGATAAATTTCATGGCCCTTGAAGAATAGCTCTCGTTCTTTGACATCAGTCAAATGTGTTCTAAGCTTTTCCTGCGGAGGGTTATCCACGCTATGCCCCTTTAGGTGAGCTAGAGCCGTTTCCTGTGCAGGCTTCATCCATTCATCTAATGGCATTTCTCCGGCTTTCTCTACGATAGGAAGGCCTTTATCAGGAGATATCCACGACGCTGCCACTAATGCTTCTAACCGAACTCGATTGTGTGGATCACTAGCAGCCTTCATCAATAATTCTGCCTGATCGGAAATCTGATGTCCTGCGTAACGCAATACTTTTACGGCGGCCGTTCTAGCTCTAAAGTCCTTGGCTTCCAATAACTGGCGTAGCAAGGTGTCATCTATGCGATTCAGTCCCCAACTTACCCAAAGGCCTTCTAACAAATGATGCTCATAGCGCTCATCTGATTTATCCAGGCTGGCAGCCCAGGTCTTCAATTTTGCACTTACTTCATCAGCATCACGGCCTCGCAATTCTCTACGTGTACGATATCTGGTACGATATTCTGGAAGGGTAAGGTTAGCAAGCAATTCGTCAATACTAGCTCCATCAACCTTTGCAGGCTCAATTAATGGTCGCCCAGGATAAGTTACTCGATAGATACGACCATGTACATGATCTCTATACGGATCACGAGCATTATGCTGCATATGTCCGATCAACACGTTATGCCAATCAACAATATACAAGGAACCATCCGGTGCAAACTCCATATCCACTGGTCTAAAATTCTTGTCAGATCCAACTATAAGATCTTGTCGATGTTGACTCTCAAACCCCGTCTCTCCGTCAACCATAGTATGTTGTTTCGTCCCGAGGAATCCGATGGTGTTATTAATTAACAAGTCTCCTTGCACATCGTCAGGGAAATGTCGACTTGATACGAATTCGAGCCCAGAAGTGGGTCTCACTCGATGTTCATCTTCGATGAGATTATAAGACTTGTGTGTGGCCACTCCATAGCGCGGTTTTACGGAGCCTGGCATCATCCAACGCATATCTGGACCCGAAGTTTCTGCAAAGAAATTTTGGCCCCATTCATCAAAGGCAATACCCCAAGGGTTCGGAATTGAAAGTTGTGCGGTTCTTTCCAAATGATGTCGCTGTGGAGCATATCTGAAAAAACCCCCATTGGTACCTCTGACCGGGCCATAGGCCGTTTCCACATTGGTGTGAAGGAATACACCTTCTCCCATATACAAAGCTCCGGATGGATCAGCACAGAAGGCACTAATCACGTGATGTGTATCATGATCATCAAACCCACTCAAGATGATTTCCTTCTTGTCAGCCTTATCATCACCATCGGTATCCTTTAACAGTACAAGGTTCGTACCCTGAGACACATAGACTCCTTCTGGGGCAAATTCGAAACCAGCAGGAATATGTAAATCGTCCGCAAAAGTGGTTTGTTTATCTGCTTTACCGTCGCCATCGGTGTCTTCCAGGATGATCAGCTTGTCATTCGGACGCTGATCGCCAGGACGGTAGTGAGGGTAGGTTGGCATCGTGGCTACCCAAAGCCGACCTTTATTGTCAAATGATAACTGTACCGGATTCGCCAAGTCATCAAATTCTTTTTCAGAGGCGAATAGTTCGATCTTGTATCCATTGGCTACCGTCAGCTTTTCTAAAGCATCTTCACCATACAAATATTCTGGATCTCCATTTTTCTCGCTGGGTTTGTAATTCGTTTCAACTGGGGGTAGGGTAGAGGTCTGGGCATCTGCAGCGGCTACATCCATCTTTTCTCCCTTGGCAGCGGCCCAAATGGCTAAGTCTCTAACGCCCGTCATCTCTCTGATTTTCACCAGTTCGGCCGGGTAATTATCTGGCCCAAATGGCTTATATCTGCGTCCAAATACATGAACACCATTGGGGATTTTGAAATCATTATGCCAGAACCAGTTCTTCTCCTGAACGGCGTCGTGAACCAACTCCTTGTTGGTGTTGTCCACCTTTCTTTTATTTCCAAAAACTTGATTTGCTAATTCTTTAGCCAACAATTGATATCCCTGATCTTGCAATTGACATCCATCTAAGGTCAATGGTTCTTCATTGGATTCAAACCAACCAAGTGAAGGCTGGTACAAGTCGACAAATGGAACTCCATTCTTCTCTGCTATTTCAGCCATAGCAGCTGTGTAAAGCTGTAGGTTTTCATTTTCCTTATTTCCATCAGGTGTGTCTTGCAAGTGCGAAAGATCTTCGAAGGCAATTGGAGAGACCAAGACAAGCTTGGGACTAGTCTTTCCATTGTAATTTTGCTTTAAAGTATGATCTATAAAGGCTTGAAGTTCAGCTTTATAATTATCTACTCCTGCAGCACCCTGGAAGGACTCATTATAACCAAAAAATCCGAGGATAATGTCGGCTTCGTGCCTTGTGATCCATTCATCAGGTGTTTCAAAATGGCCTCTACTACCAGAATTCTTCGCTAATTCCGTCTGATATACCTCCGCCCCCGGAAAAGCCCAAGGTGAGACTCTACCTGAGTGAGGTCTAAAGCCTGGAGTATTCCCTCCATCACACATGTTTCGAATGTATAATAGACTGTCTGGGTAGCGCAGATGCAGTTCAGTCTCAAAATGACCATAATTCATCATCCGAGAACCTAAATTATTACCGATCAAAATGATGTGATCTCCCTTTTGGAAAGGTACAGCTGCCTCCTGAGTAGGACTACAGTGGGAAAAAAGAAGTGAAAACCCTAGTAACCCACAAATTGCTAGGGTCGCTTGGGTAAGCTTGCTAATGCCGATATTCATGTTGTTGGTCTTCGTTTACGTTTCAGCGAGAAAGATACGGAAAATGCAGAGAACACCTAGCTTTCTGTCTATAAGTTGAACAAGTAAATAGAGTAGGGGACCTAGGATTTGTATCAATGTGATTTTTTCCAATGCTAAGAAGTTCACAGCCTCTACGAAACTGCTAATAATCGTTTCCGTGCCAGGGGTATAAAGGAAAGACTTTATCTTCACAGAAGAACAATGCCATGCCTAATGAAAAGACTCAACTGCATCTTCTTTTTTTGCTTAATTAGCAACCTCTATTTACTCAGTCAAACCCCAAGTGATACAACTCAGGTCGATTCACCTAAACAAGAAAAAAAGAAAGCCCTTCCTTTGGAGGCAGGCCGAAGTTTTTCATTTGAATTGGATGAGGGATCCTGGATAGCCTTGGATGTAAGTCCTGATGGACAGCAAATCGTATTTGACTTCTTGGGAGACCTATACCTGCTGCCTATAACTGGGGGCACAGCTACACAGCTTACTGAAGGGTTCCCATTTGATAGTCAACCTAGGTTCCATCCAGATGGCAATAAAGTAGTATACATCTCTGATGAGTCCGGGGGAGAAAATGTATGGATCTACGATTTAGTGTCTCAAGAAAAGAAACAGATCACGAAAGGTAATAACAACCCTTATCAGGGCCCCGAATTTTCACCCGACGGAAAGTATATTATTACCTCTAAGCAAGCAGGTTCCAATCTACATAAGCTCTGGTTATATCACATCGATGGGGGATCGGGGACAGCCCTAGTTTCCAAGCCGGAAAATATGCGTATGCTCGAGGCCGCCTTTGATGCTGATGATCGATACATCTGGTTTTCTCGTAGGACGGGAATGTGGAACTATAATGCCGCCTTACCACAGTACCAATTGGCTACCTACGACAGGCAAACCAGCGAAATCACTGCTCGTGGCGCTCGTTATGGATCCTCCTTTAGACCAACACCTTCTCCAGATGGAAAATGGCTGGTCTATGCTACCCGACACGATGCAGAAACTGGGCTCATTCGTCGCAATATGCAAACTGGAGATGAGGAGTGGCTTGCTTACCCGATACAGCATGATGATCAGGAGTCAAGAGCTTCAAGAGCGGTCTTGCCGGGCTTCTCCTTCACGCCGGATAGCGAATCCATAGTGATTTCTTATGGTGGCAAGATTTGGAAGATTGATGTGAATACCAAGGTAGCTACCGCAATTCCTTTTACGATAAAAGGAAGCATTGATCTAGGCCCGGAACTGGACTTCGATTATCCGATCAGTGATGATCCAGCGTTTGTGGTGACTCAGATTCGAGATATTGCCCCTGCACCTAACGGCAATCAGATGGCTTTCACGGCCTTGAATGAGGTTTATATCATGGATTGGCCAAGTGGTGCACCCAGAAAATTAACTGAAGTAGGAGAGACACAAGCTCAGCCGGTATGGTCACCTGATGGGAAATGGTTGGCCTTTGTAAGCTGGGAAGCAGAAGGAGGCAAACTCTATAAGGTACGGCCTGATGGTTCAGCATTGACACAGCTTAATCAGGCCAGTGGCGTATTTCAAAGCCCAGTTTGGTCTCCAGATGGGAATAGGATTGTGGTTATTAAAGGGCAGGCCCAAGATTTCAGAAATGCGCTACGTCGCACAGCCTTTCGCGGAACAAGTGATCTGGTATGGATAGACGCCAATGGCTCAGGTAACAACTTTATTTGCTTTACCAACGGAAGGCAAAACCCACATTTTACTACCTCTAGTGATCGGATTTACCTATCTAGCCGCAATGGACTGTCATCCATCCGCTGGGATGGTACAGACGAGAAACTACACGTTAAAATCACCGGGAAGAAACAACCAACAGCCAAGGAGCCACCGAGAGCCTCTTGGATTAGAATGGCTCCGGAGGGGGATCAAGCACTCGCGCAAATCGGCTCCGATCTTTACCTGGTAACGGTGCCAATAGTGGGTAAAGATGCGGTCACTATTTCTGTGGCAAATCCAAGTAAGGCTAAGTTTCCAGCTGCGAAACTAACCGATATCGGGGGGCAATTCCCTACCTGGACTAGCGACGCCAGCCAAGTGCAATGGGCTGTGGGTAATGCGCATGTGACCTACGATATAGGAGCAGCAAAGGCATTTATTGATAGCCTGGCCAACTCGGAGGACCCGAAGAATAAAAAGGCTGTATACAAGCCTGTTGAGCAGCGGATCGAAATTATGGCAGAACGTGATATTCCTCAGGGTAGCTTGCTGCTACGCAATGCCAGAATCATTACCATGAAAGGGGAG
>CAJXPD010000058.1 GCA_913057785.1 uncultured Lewinella sp.
GGTCTCGGTGATGCTCATGTCGGTCCTCGTGTCGGTCGCGGGGCACGCGGGCGCGCGGGCGCAGGCCGTCCCCGGGTCAGAATTCGCGCCTTCCTAGTGGCGGGATGGGGGCTGTGCAAGGGGCAAGTTCGCGCCGCGACGGGGCGGCGGCGTGGTGCGGGTGAAGGGACTCGAACCCCCACGCCTTGCGGCACTAGATCCTAAGTCTAGCGCGTCTACCAATTTCGCCACACCCGCATTTTACCGTATTCCGTGAGCATAAAGCTGCCTAGAATAAAGCTTTAAATAAAGGATTAACCTTGCGTGTCAATTCTTTGCTTTCTTCAAAAGCGATGCAAAGATAAAATCTTTTTTAATAAAACAATCTTTTTGTGGTTTTTTTTGGGTTCAAAAAATCCGATCTAGCAAAGCAGATCGCTTGAGCCTTTATTTGCAGCACCTAATGACCATTTTCCAATTACATATCATGAATTACTTGTGAGTTTAAGGCCCTGAAACGTTGAAAATTTAGTAGATTTGTAATAGCGGTATTATGATCAACTAACTCTAGTTTGGCCTGTGTAGGGATGGGAACTTTAGCCTACAATAAGCTGTTTTAATTTTATGGACAGCCAGTAGAAGAGATGTGGGGCGAGATTAAGAACACCTACCAGGAACTAGCAATTGAACTAAAGCGACGCAAAGCAAGCTAAAATAGTAAGAAAAGGCTTTCACAAAGCTCCTCTTCTGATGTTTATCTGCGCATGCTCACTTGCTACATCACCTTCCAAGACCCTTTTGGACAGCAATAATAACCGAGAAGACTATATCCCGTTACACTAGATCTATTTGATTCACTACATTCACTATGAGGATGTCAACACCTGGCATAAGATTTGTAAATCGAGTAATGACGAGCAGAAAGCTGGTGAATTCGGCAAATTCACGATTGGCTTTCTACAACTAAGCATTCATAACCGTATTCTATTATGGCCGAAGTACTGACGATACAGGAAGAAGAACTCCATACCATAGAGGAAGCTTACCGAGATATGGTACAGTCTATCAAATCTGAGATGGATGAGGTAGATATTCAGAATATCAGGAAAGCGTACGAATTGGCTTTGCATGCGCATCGCAAGCAAAGAAGGAAGTCAGGAGAACCTTACATTTTGCATCCGATTGCCGTATCCAAAATCTCAGCTGCGGAAATTGGGCTGGGCCCTACTGCGATCATCAGTGCCCTTTTGCATGATGTAGTGGAAGACACAGATGTGACTTTGGCTGAAATAAGAGATATGTTCGGACCGCGGATCGCCAAGATCGTGGATGGACTCACAAAATTGGATTCTGCTTACAATGCAGAAAGCCCACAAGCAGAGAATTTCAAGAAGGTGCTATCGACCCTAGTTGATGATGTGCGGGTTGCACTGATCAAGATGGCCGACCGCCTACATAATATGCGAACCCTAGGCTCGATGCCTCGGCACAAGCAATTAAAAATTGCAGCTGAAACCAGCTATATCTATGCCCCGCTAGCCCATCGGCTAGGCTTGTACTCTTTCAAGACCGAATTCCTTGACCTTTGCATGAAGGTCACTGATCCTACGAATTATCACGGCATTGCCAAAAAATTGGCCGAAACCAAGCGATCAAGGGAATCTTACATTGATGAATTCATTCAACCACTTCGCCAAGAGCTAGATGCCTTGCTAGTGCCTTACCGCATCACCGGTCGTCCAAAGTCGATTTATTCAATTTTTAATAAGATTAAGACCAAGCAAGTCCCCTTTGAGGAAATATATGACCTGTTTGCTGTGCGCATCATCTTGGATGTGCCACCTGAGAAAGAGAAGATGATCTGCTGGCAGACCTACTCGATTGTCACGGATGTACACGTGCCTATTCCCGAACGCTTGAAAGACTGGATCTCTACCCCTAAAAGTAATGGATACGAGTCCTTGCACACCACGGTTATTGGCCCAGGGGGAAGATATGTGGAAGTTCAGATCAGAACGGAACGCATGAATGAGATTGCAGAACGAGGATTTGCAGCGCATTGGAAGTATAAAGGCGTTTCTCGACAACCCGATGTATACGAAAGATGGTTGGATAATGTCCGCGAGATCCTGGATGATCCCAATAGCGATGCCGTAGAGTTCCTTGGAGATTTCCGTGCCAATAATCTTTTCAATGAGGAAGTGTTCGTCTTCACCCCCAAAGGGGATATGAAGATTCTTCCTAAAGGGTCTACCGCCTTGGATTTTGCTTTTAACATCCATACCGATATCGGTTATCATTGTACGGCCATTAAAGTGAATAACCGATTGGTCCCGATGGGCTACAAGCTCAAGAATGGGGATCAAATTTCGATTACTACCAACAAATCCCAGAAGCCCAATGAGAGCTGGCTAAAGATGGTAATTACCGGAAAGGCTCGATCCAAGATTCGTTCGGCCATGAAGGAGGAGCAGCGCAAGAAAGGAGAGCTGGGTAAGGAGGCTTTGGCACGCAAATTCAAACATTTAAAGCTGGACTTTGAAGATAGTGTAGAGCGATTAGTCAAATTCTTAAGACTTCCTTCTAGAGTAGAGCTGTACTTTCGTATTGCCACCGGAGTTTTGTCCATACCTGATCTTTTTAAAAGATTTGAAGTTTCTGGGAATAAGCTGGTAGAAGCAGTGGAGGACAAGGTGGTTGAAGTGGACACAAAGGCACCTGAACCCAAAACACCGCGTAAGGGATCTCGTAAGGTCAATGGTATGCCACGCCTGATGATCAATGGAGAACCTGGGGATCGCTTCCACTATACCTTCGCAAGTTGCTGTAACCCAGTACAGGGGGATCATATTTTTGCTTTCCTCACAGCCACCGCTGGATTGAAGATCCATCGCTCCAATTGCCCCAATTCGGCAAACCTGATGAGCAATTATGGCTATAGAGTGATGAAGGCGGAATGGGCATCTACGACCAATACCACTTTCGTAGCTGATCTCAAGATTACGGGAATCGACGACGGCCCTGGGGTGATCGAGCGACTATCGCATGAGATTTCCAATAAACTAAGTCTAAATATCCGATCCTTCTCCATCTCTGGCTATGAAGGCTTCTTCAAGGGTAAAATAAGTTTGCTGGTAGCCAATACCGACCAATTGAATATCGCTATTAGAGCCTTGCAAAACTTAGATAGCATTTCAACTGTTTCCAGAATAGAGTAGGGCAGGAGGGCTCAAACCCCGATATATAGTGACGTTACACACCATCTGGAACGCAACCAGTCTGACCCAGATACTCTTGTGCGCACTGAGGAAGCCAGTAGTATTTATTTTCGTACCTTTGAAGTACTTAACACTTATCAGGAAGAGTTATGCGGGACGATATTATCAAGGAAGTAAAGAATATATTTTCTTCACATTTAGAAAGCAACAGCTTGCGTAAAACGCCAGAGCGCTACGCGATTCTAGAGGAAATATATAAACGAGACGACCATTTCGATGCGGAGGCTTTGTATATCCATATGAAGAACCAGAACTACCGCGTTAGTCGAGCTACCGTATATAACACTTTGGAGCTATTGGTGAATTGCGATCTGGTCAAAAAGCATCAATTTGGCAAGAACCTGGCGCAATACGAAAAATCCTATGGCTATAAACAGCATGATCATCTAATCTGCGTGGATTGTGGTAAGGTACTGGAATTCTGCGATCCGCGAATTCAGCAGATCAAAAGTATGATGGGAGACCTACTCAAATTCAAAATAACTCACCATTCTCTTAACCTATATGGACAATGCAATGGCGCATGTCCTAAAACTGCTTCGAAACAGAGTACTTTAGAAAAAGTAGCCGAATAGGCCCAAGACGCTTACGCTCTACACATGGACAACTACAGCTTTCGTACGGAAGACACGATTCAGGTCATTAAAGTAGGAGACTTGCTCAGTGAATTTGTGGTAAGAGAAATTCTTGCTGCGGCACAGATGAAAATTGCTGAAGGTTTTTCTAACTTTGCTGTAGATTTGTCGGAAATGCAAGTAATGAACAGTGTTGGACTAAATTTTTTGATCTTGCTAAAGAAGGGGACCAGTGCCGTAGGAGGAGAAGTTGCGATTGTGAAGGCCCCAACTAAAGTCATGCATTTATTGCAAGTAACAAAACTCAGTCCACTCTTTTACCGGACGCAGTCTTTGGATGAAGCATACGATTGCTTGTTAAATGGAGAGCCACTCGAAGCAGTGAGATAATTATGACAAGAGAAAGGTGTTGGAAAACACAGTTAGGACTAACCAGATAAAAACCTAATAGATGTCAAATAATCTATTAGGTTTTTATAATTTATAATAAAGGTTATTGCCCATTTTTATGTATTGGGTACTGGCCAAATTAAAATGAAATAGTGTATGGCAGTAGATGTTATACTTGGATTGCAATGGGGAGATGAAGGTAAGGGTAAGATCGTTGATTACTTGGCTCCTCAATATGATATTGTTGCTCGTTTCCAGGGTGGCCCCAATGCTGGACACACGCTCAAGTTCGATGGGAAGAAATTTGTCTTGCATACCATCCCCTCAGGAATTTTCCGCGAAGATCTATTGAATCTTATTGGGAATGGCGTAGTCATTGATCCCATTACCTTGGAAAAGGAATTGCTGGCGTTAGAAAGCACTGGCGTATCATACCAAGGTCGTCTGCTGGTGGCTCGTAAGGCGCACTTGATCCTACCCACTCATCGCTACCTGGATGCGGCATCCGAGAATGCTAAAGGAAAAGCAAAGATCGGATCAACACTAAAAGGGATCGGTCCCACTTACATGGACAAGACAGGTCGTAATGGCCTACGTGTAGGTGATATTGAACGGGAAGGCTTCCTGAAGAAATACAATGCACTAAAGGAGAAGCACCTCAACCTCATCCGCCTATATCCTGATATCGATTTTGACCTGGCTGCGGAGGAAGAACGCTGGATGGCCAGTTTGGAAAAACTGAAGCAACTTCAAACAGTGGAAGGAGAGTATTTCCTTAATGAGCAGATTAAGGCTGGGAAAAAGGTGCTGGCGGAAGGTGCACAAGGGACCATGTTGGATATCGACTTTGGTACGTATCCCTACGTTACCTCATCAAATACCATTACAGCCGGGGTTTGTACGGGATTAGGGATAGCACCACACTTAATCAAGGAGGTAATCGGGATAACGAAAGCCTATTGCACGAGAGTGGGATCGGGACCTTTCCCCACAGAATTAGATAATGAAGATGGAGAATTCCTACGTAAGGAAGGAGCTGAATTCGGTGCTACTACTGGGCGACCAAGAAGATGTGGTTGGATTGATCTTCCTCAGGTTCGCTATACGGTTTTGCTAAATGGGGTCACTCAATTGGTAGTAACCAAAGTAGATGTTCTGAATAAGTTCAAGGAGATCAAACTAGCTACGAAATACCAGATCGGCGGTGAAGAAACAACCGATCTTCCATTTGATATTTGCGATGTGGAGATTACGCCAGTCTATGAGCCTCATCCAGGTTGGGAACAATCTTTGGATGATGTACAGACTTATGATCAATTGCCCACAGCCGTTCAAACCTACCTCAGCCGTTTGGAGGATTACTTGGAGGTTCCAGTTTCTATGGTTTCGACTGGGCCAGAGCGTCGTAAATTGATCTTGAAGGAAGCCACAGCCACGGTCTAATGGCGAGGCAATTGCCTTCTTTGGAAGCCCAAGATCGCTTGAAAAAAGCGGTCTTGGGCTTTGTTCAACCTACTGATGAGGCTTTGACTGCCTTTGTCAATGCCTGGAACGTCAGGACCTATCAGAAAAATGAATATCTCTGTCATGAGGGTGAGGTGGAACGATATTTTTATTTCATCACCAGAGGTATTCAGCGCATCTTCTTCCTGAAACCGGATGGCCACGAGCATGTTATGGGCTTTAGTTATGACGGAAACTTCTCCGGAGTTGCCGACTCATTCCTTGGCCAAAAAAAATCGAATCTTTACTTGCAAGCTTTGACCTCTACCGAGGCTTTGGTAATCGACTATACCGCTTTGAATAGTTTGTTTGATCAGTACAAGGTTTGGGAGCGATGGGGGCGCCTGTTTTTCACGCAGATCCTGATCGGGAGAGCTCAACGGGAAATTGAAATGCTTACCTTATCCGCTGAAGAACGCTACCAACTCTTTGTGAATCGACAACCCGCAATTCTACAACAGATTCCACAAAAACAACTCGCTTCCTATCTCGGGATGACACCAGAAACCTTCAGCCGCCTAAGGCGAAAGCTGAGATGAGCGTGGAAATCGTGTTTTCTTGATCTAGATCAATGCAGAGCAACGACTCTTGCCATTAATTTTGAATCAAAAAACAAAGTATGGCACAGCTAGAAAATGCAATTGTATACCCCCAGATGATCCAATCCTCCTTGGCTTTTGAAGAAGCTTTGCAGTCCTTTGTCAAAGGGAAGCCTGAGCACCTGCTAGCTCAACGCCCACAAGCAGGGAAGTGGAGTTTTTTAGAATGCATCGAGCACCTAAGTTTGACTTACTCCGATTACTTGCCGCGAGTAGAGGAAGCGATCCTAGCAGGGAAGAATGTAACCGGTACTCATTTTAAACGAGGCTTCTTCGGTCGAATGATGATCAATAGTATGACACCTAAGGAAGGGAAGATAAAACTCAAAGTTAAAACCTTAGGAAAGTTTATCCCGCCAGCAAATCATGCTTTAGATTTTTCGATTGTTGATACTTTCATTAAGCAGCATCGATCCTTTATCAAGCTTTTGATGGCTGCGCAGCCCCTGCACGGCGGAAAAATCCGATTAGATTCCGCTATTGGCAGTGTATTGAGGTTTCGCCTAGGTGATTGTTGCCAATTTTTGATCGGACACAATGAAAGACACTGGTTGCAAGCTCAACAAGCTTATGTTGCCGTGACCTCGGCGGATCAAGACCCAGCCGTTAGTCTTTTGTAGTTAACCAAAGAAAAATATCGCTAAGCTGGAACACCTGGGCCCCTGCGGTGTTAAACCTGGTATGGATACCACGACTAGTAAGCAAACGCACTTGTTTTTTGAGGATATAATGGCGATGGATCGATTTCCACGCATGCACCTCATGAATACCATTTCAGGCATAAAAGGAGCCCATCTCTTGGGTACGATGAGTCATAAAGGTACACCCAACCTGGGGGTATTTAGTTCTATTGTCCATGTAGGGGCTAACCCGCCGCATTTGGGCTTTATCATGCGGCCCTTGACGGTCCCTCGCCATACCTATCATAATATCCAGGCAAAAGGTTTTTTTACCCTCAATTCCATCCACCCCAATTTCTTAGCTAAGGCCCATCAAAGTTCGGCGAACTATCCGGTAGAGGAGTCTGAATTTGAGGCAATAGGCTTGCAACCTTTTTACACCGACACACATCCGGCACCCTATGTGCAAGAAAGCCCGCTAAAGATTGGCTTGGAGTGGGTAGAGGAGCATCATATTAAGGCTAACGGTACGCTATTTATCGTAGGAAAGGTCGTGGAAATTATTTTTCCGGAGAACGCCATGGCTCCCAGCGGTCATATTCTACATGATCAATTAGAAACCATGGCGGTTAGTGGATTAGATACCTACTATGAGGTCGGGGATAGACACCAATTGGCCTATGCTAGGCCACCTAAGGTCTAGCTCCGTTATTCATGTTGAGCTTTTGTTTTAGGAAGAAAGATGGTAGGGATCAAAATGGCTTGAATGATGGTCAGGATCACGCCAATTTCGTCTGTTAACCCATGTGGTTCCCCGGTTGCCAATAGGAGAATTTGGATCGGCAAAGGTGCCAAAATGATTAAGGCAGCCTTCCTATTTCTGGGGTTCCAGTCGACCTTTCCTGCTGGAAGGGCTTGATCTTTTCTGATGGCCCAGATGATGAGGCCTAGACATAGGATGGCAATTGGAGTCACGATGGCTGCTAAAGACACATGTACATCTAGGGTGTCTCCATGAAACATCACATCTCCATTGGCGGCGAATTCGAACAGTAGATTTCCGAAGCTGTATAGCCACCATCCAATCAGTAATCCATGGAATACCCGCCGATTTTCCACCCAATAGAAGGAGTAGAACAGGGCAGCAAAGAAGCCTAAAGACAGGACGAGAAAGAACAAGCCCGGCTGAATACCCTGGCTATGAACGGACAAGCCATAAAAACTTTGTCCCCATCGATAGGTAGATCCGTCAAAGAGACATCTTAATAGTGGAAGCCAGACCAAGACAAAACTTAAGCCTGCGAAGTACATTAGGAAGTTAAAAAGCCCATTACGTGGGCGCAAAGCAGTCAGGTTTTTCATATGCAGTTTTTTCTGCAAGCTAAGGGTGTGGGGAGGGGGAAGTCCAGTAAAATGGAGGGTTTGGGGTGAAAATGGCGCTATGTGTGGCGAGTATCCATAGGGGTCGTGATGGCTGATACATATTGTCGGGACACGGGAATGATTTTATCCAGTCCTTTCAATCGAATTTGCAATTGATGAGCGTTTCCGCTTATTTTTTCCACCTGCTTTGGATTTACCAGGTAGGAGCGATGGCAACGAATCAAGGGACTATCTTCTACTTGTTTTTCCAGTCGCTTCAAACTCGATCGAATCAGAGAACGTTTCACTTCCTCCTTCTCATAGTAGTAAACCGCTACGTAATTATCCTGTGCTTCTAATAGCAATAGTTTTTCTGCTGCGAGATAGAGTTTGTCTTTTCCGTTGGCTGAGCTCAGGTATAGGACCTTGGTCGCTCTATCTTGGCGAGCGACGTGATCCTGTAGATTCGCCACCTCCCGTCTAGCTTGTCGCTGTTGTAAGAATAATAGCAGCAGTATCATCGGAATAGTGGACATCAGACCAATGTCCCGAATAAATCCGAAGTAGCTTTTCCAAGACCAGTCGTGAAAGTTTCCAATATAATTGTAGGTCAGGTAGGTGCTGGTGCTCAGCACAAGCAGCAGACATAGGAGGTGGAGGACAAAGACATATCGGGCCTTCGAACGAAACACCAGCGGGACTACCCCAAATTCATATACACACATGACTATAGTGTTGACGAGGAAGAAGGCTCCAATCCCCAGCAACAGCTCTAGTCGAATCTGATGCGTAGGGTCGTAGTTGTTGACGCCAAAGGGTTGGAAAAAGAGCAGAAAGATGGCACTGTAAGCATTAATGAATAGAATGAAAAGCCATTTATCCCCACTACTTTGTAAGAATAGGATCGGCTTTGTCCAAAAGTTGATGATCTTTTCGCCTATTGTCATGATTTGACTTCCCGTATGTTTCCTGCAAGGATTTCTCGCCGAAGCAGTTATTTTTAAGATCTAAATTTAAAAAGTCCTGCGCAATGAAGAAATTAATCAAGGTAGCAGTTGTCCAGGCTGCCCCTGTTCTTTTTGATAAAGCTGCTTGCATTGACAAGGTGGGGGAGTTGACGGCAGAGGCAGCCCAGTCGGGCGCACAGTTGGTCTTGTTTCCGGAGGCTTTCATTCCGGCTTATCCCCGAGGCATGAGTTTTGGTACCGTGGTGGGGAGCCGCGAGGATTGGGGGCGAGACCACTGGCAGGTGTATTGGGAAAATGCCGTGGAAATGCCGGGTGCAGATGTAGATAGCCTGGGAGCGGTTGCCGGTAACCATAAGGTCTATCTGGTCATTGGAGTGGTAGAGCGGGATGAAGCGCATGGAACACTCTACTGTAGTATGCTATACTTCGGTCCCGACGGAAGTCTATTGCATCGACACCGCAAGCTGAAGCCCACCGGAACAGAACGGTTAATCTGGGGAGAAGGAGATGGCTCGGACCTCCAGGTGCTCGAAACACCCTTGGGTCGAATGGGGGGGTTAATTTGCTGGGAGAATTATATGCCCTTAGCCCGGATGGCGCTTTATCAACAAAATGTGCAACTGTATCTAGCACCCACGGCTGATCAGCGGGATAGCTGGCAGGCTTCAATGCAACACATTGCGTGTGAAGGCCGCTGCTTTGTATTGTCTTGTAATCAATTCGTCCAAAAGGAAATGTACCCTTCCGCCTTTCAGGCGGAGCTGGATAAGGCACCAGCTATTATGTCTAGAGGCGGTAGCGTGATCTTTTCGCCATTGGGAGAGCTGATTG
The DNA here is from genome assembly GCA_913057785.1 of uncultured Lewinella sp. Taxonomy (GTDB): domain Bacteria; phylum Bacteroidota; class Bacteroidia; order Chitinophagales; family Saprospiraceae; genus DT-111. The sequence continues at coordinate 10,106 of CAJXPD010000058.1, forward strand.
CCGGGCCCTTATGGGACGAAGAAGGAATCTTATATGCGGAATTGGATGTAGCGGCCTGTGCAAGAGCGAAATTGGATTTTGATGTCGTTGGCCATTATGCCCGCCCCGACGTTTTTGATTACCAGTGGAAAGCCAAAAATTAAAAAGTGTTTCTGTGGCGAGAACCTCTATCTTCCATTCCGGGTTCACTTGTGACTAGGAGATTGACTTTCATTTTTACTCATTCCTGAAATTTTTGAAGTCCTTTCTTTCTTCCCTCTGTGGAAGAACCGCTTCTATCATCAGCGTTGATAGAGGAACTCCCTTTCTATGATTAAAATCAAATTCTTATTGAACAATTGTTCATAATTAGGTTTTAATTCCTAAATTTGGGTGAAAATTAGGTGTGAAATACCTTTTGAGGTTATGGATAACATTAAAAATCAGCTTTTAGCACAAATTGGGAACTCCGATTGGGAACCTAACTGGACCGTTGGTGGAATGGATTGGTTTGCTGAAATCCGACAAAACAGTACAGGAGAGGTTTGGTTGTGCCAACGTCCTTTTACGAAAGAAGCGTTTGCAAAGCTCCAATTACCAACAGGGTTTTCTAGGACTGGCATCGGTCGTGCGGCACATGATGCTGCGTATTTCAGGCGTTCTCCAGGAGCCAAGGTTGATGGCCCCTTGGACACGTTGGAAATTGAAGGATGGATTTTTTCCAGGGTAGCAAAACCTGGAATGTTAGAACCTGGGTTTGTGGATGCTATCGTTTTGCTTGTTGATAAATACCATATTGTGCAATTCAAGGCTGGTAGAACCATTGAGATATTAACAATGGAGGATGGGCAAGATTATGTGCCAAACGTAACGGAACTCTCTGGAATGTTTCATAAGCCAATGAAAGAACGATTGCTTCCAAAGGGTTGGACAATTAGAAACGAAACTCTACATCAGGATTTGATTGTAGAAATACCCTGTCCTGCTCGGGTTTGTTTTTTCAAGAGTGGACATGGTTTTCATGGACCAGTTGTAATATAAAAGCAATATGAAAACAAAGATTACAAAACTCTTTGGCATTGAATATCCAATCATGCAAGGTGGTATGCACTATGTGGGTTTAGCAGAGTTGGCAGCGGCTGTTTCCAATGCTGGCGGATTGGGAACTATCACAGGTCTGACTCAAAAAACACCTGCTGACTTAGCGAATGAAATTGCAAAATGTAAGGATATGACAGATAAACCCTTTGCGGTTAACCTTACTTTTTTACCAACATTGAATCCACCAGATTACCCGGGCTATGTCAAATCAATCATTCAAGGAGGTGTAAAAGTAGTGGAAACGGCTGGACGAAATCCTCAATCTGTCCTGCCTTATTTAAAGGATGCAGGTATTAAAGTGATTCACAAATGTACATCTGTTAGACATGCTTTGAAAGCACAGCGTATTGGTTGTGACGCGGTGTCTGTGGATGGTTTTGAATGCGGTGGTCACCCTGGTGAGGATGATATTCCCAATATGATTTTATTACCTCGTGCAGCGGAAGAATTGGATATTCCTTTTTTAGCTTCAGGTGGAATGGCAGATGCTCGTTCTTTGGTTGCCTCACTTGCGATGGGGGCAGAAGGAATGAACATGGGAACGCGTTTTATGGCGACCCAAGAAGCACCTATCCATGAGAATGTAAAGCAAGCCATTTTAGATGCTACGGAACTGGATACACGTTTGATCATGCGTCCTTTGAGAAATACAGAACGGGTATTGAATAATGCAGCTGTAGAACGACTTTTGGAAAAAGAAAAGGCCTTAGGCAAAGCCATCAAATTTGAAGACATTATAGAAGAAGTTGCAGGAGTTTATCCAAAAGTCATGCAAGAAGGAACGATGGATGCGGGCGCCTGGTCTTGTGGAATGGTAGTCGGATTGATTCATGACATTCCTACTTGTAAAGAATTAATTGACCGAATTATGAAGGATGCCAACGAAATCATTCATAGGCGATTAGCTGGATTTTTAAAGTAGGGAGTCGTACTTCTAAGAAGAACTAGAAAATAAATATGCAAAATCGAGTAACCATAAATATAAACAACCACATTGCTGATGTAAGATTAAATCGTCCAGAGAAAATGAATGCATTGGATGAAGACATGTTCAAGGCAATTGTGGAAGCTGGGAAGCTGGTCGGAAGTAATCCCACAGTTCGTTGTGTGGTTTTATCTGGCGAAGGGAAATGCTTTTGTGCGGGAATGGATACTGCTAATTTTAGTCCAGATACCAAAGGCGGAATTTTCGATGAACCCATTCCAAGTCGTACTCATGGGATAGCCAATATCTTTCAAAAGGTCGCTTGGATTTGGAGAGAATTACCGGTACCGGTAATCACAGCAGTTCATGGAGTAGCTATTGGTGGGGGATTAAATATCATGTCTGGTGCTGACATTAAGTTTGTTACAGCCGATACAAGATTAAGCATCATGGAATTGAAATGGGGATTGATTCCAGACATGGCTGGATCTCAACTTTGGAGACATACGGTTCGAGATGATGTTATTCGAGAACTTATGTATACCCACCGAATTTTTTCTGGAGAGGATGCGGTTAACTATGGTTTCGCCACCCACGTGTCTGAGACCCCGTTTGAGGATGCTATGAAATTGGCAACAGAAATCGTTTCGAAAAATCCGACTGCTGTGGTCAAAGCGAAAAAGATGATAAATGAAGCACCCTATTTGAGTGCAGCCGATGGATTGTTGATGGAATCCGTTGAACAAGCAGAAATCAACAGAACGAAGAACCAAATAGAGGCAGTGATGGCAGCTATACAAAAGAGAGCAGCCAACTTCGATGATTATAGAGACATGGAACGTTCACAACAATAAAAAAACGTAATGAAGGAAGCAGTAATTATATCTACCGCACGAACACCCATAGGGAAGGCATATAAAGGTGCATTTAACAATACCAATTCACCAACCTTAGCTGGCTTTGCGCTTAGTGAAGCGGTCAAGCGAGCAAAAATCGACCCTGCCGAAGTGGACGATGTGATTATGGGGTGTGCTTTAACTCAAGGTTCATCCTCTCCCAACATTGGTAGACTTGCTGCACTTGCAGGAGGACTTCCTGTAACAGTTAGTGGTATGACGATTGACCGTCAATGTTCATCTGGAATGATGGCAATTGCTACTGCTGCCAAACAAATCATTGCAGATGGTATGCAAGTGGTCATTGGCGGAGGTTTGGATTCTATTAGCATTGTTCAAAATGAACACATGAATACACACCGTATGGTCGATAAAGCCTTAGTTTCTAAACATCCTGCGACCTATATGCCCATGCTTCAAACCGCAGAAATAGTTGCCAAGCGATATGGAATCAGTCGGGAAAGACAAGATGAATATGGTTATCAAAGTCAAATGCGAACAGCAGCTGGGCAAATCGCTGGAAAATTTGACGATGAAATTGTTCCTGTAACGGTAACCAAAGGTGTCTTCAACAAAGAGACAAAAGAAATTACTTTCGAAGAGGTCACTTTGACCAAAGATGAAGGCAACCGTCCTACAACGACAAAAGAAGGCTTGGCTAATCTGAGATTAGTAAATGAAGGAGGAAGCATTACTGCTGGAAATGCCAGCCAACTCTCGGATGGGGCTTCTGCCTGTGTTTTGATGGACTCAAAATTAGCAGAACAAAGAGGCGTCGAACCACTAGGAGCTTATCGAGGAATCGCTGTGGCAGGCTGCGAACCTGATGAAATGGGAATCGGCCCGGTCTTCGCTATTCCAAAATTGTTAAAAACCCATGGCTTAAAAATGGAGGACATCGGTTTGTGGGAATTGAATGAAGCTTTTGCAGTACAAGTCCTTTATTGCCAAGATAAATTAGGTATCCCCAACGAGCTAATGAACGTAAATGGTGGTGCTATTTCCATTGGTCATCCATACGGCATGACTGGTTCGAGAATGGTGGGTCATGCTCTGATAGAAGGTAAAAGACGAGGCGCAAAATACGTAGTATGTACCATGTGTGTTGGTGGAGGAATGGGAGCAGCTGGATTGTTTGAAGTTTATTAACCGAGCCACCTTACCAATCAGCTCAATAAATCGAGCGAATACGATATGAATACACTCAAAATCACAAAAAAAGAAGGATACGTCATTGTCCAATTGGATCGGGGCAAAGTCAATGCGGTGAATCTCGAAATGGTTCGAGATTTACACAAAGTAATTCAGTCATTTAATAATGATGATTCAGTTCGGGGAGTTATTCTGACAGGGCAGCCTCATTTCTTTACCGCAGGTTTGGATGTAATTGAGTTGTATAGTTATGATGCAGAAACTATCAGAGCGATGTTCATTGCATTCGGTGAATTGTATATCCAGCTAGCCAGCTTTCCAAAACCCTTGATTGCGGCTATTACAGGTCATGCTCCTGCGGCTGGGACAGTATTGGCTATACCTTGTGATTATCGGGTGATGGTTGAAGGAGAGAAATACACCATTGGCTTAAATGAAATCTTGGTCAATATTGGCTTATCCGAAGATGTCATTAATGGCTATACTTTTTGGTTGGGCGAAGGAATAGCGGCTCGTAATTTATTGCAGGGAAAGCTCATGAATGCGAAAGAGGCCTATGCGATCGGTTTTGTGGATGAGGTATGTTCAATGGAAGAAGTTCTCGAGCGGGCCGAACAACAAATGCAACAATATTTAGTAGCAGAGCCGCAAATTTTTCAATCCATAAAGTTAAAAGCGAGAAAATCTTGGGTGGAAAGCTTGGGTGAAAATGCTGAAACTGAACTAAAAGAAAATTTAGGGATTTGGTGGAAGCCTGAAGTGCGAGGCAGAATGAAAGGCTTTGTTGAAAGGCTTACTAATAAAAAATAACATATAAACATGTTTAGATTAGACGGACAAGTAGCTATTGTTACAGGTGGAGCACAAGGTATTGGAGTCGGTATCTGTAAAATTTTCACTGAGGCAGGTGCTACAGTTGCATTATGGGATGTTGCAGATGGGCAACCAGTGGTAGATGAAATAACTGCCGAGGGCGGAAATATCTTCTATCAAAAAGTAGATGTCACTTCCAAAGAATCGGTAGCAGCAGCAGTTGCCGAAATCATGGACAAACATACACGGATAGACATATTAATCAACAATGCAGGCATTATCAGGGACAAGTCTTTTCTGAAAATGACAGAAGACCAATGGGATGCTGTGATGAATGTCAATGTCAAAAGTTTGTATGTGACTGCAAAGGCTGTATTACCTCATATGATCGAAGCTGGATATGGAAGAATTGTTTCAGCTTCCTCCATCAATGCTATGTTGGGAGCGTTTGGTCAAACCAATTATGGCGCATCTAAAGCTGCTATTCAGGGCTTTACGCGTTCACTCTGTCGAGAAGTTGGAAAATATGGCATTACCGTTAATTGTGTAGCTCCAGGTTTTATCAAAACAGCCATGACCGATTCTATTCCTGAAGAAATAATTGCCGGGGCAGTTCAGCAAATTCCTGTTCGACGTATTGGAATGCCTGAAGATATGGGGTATGCCTATTTATATCTTGCTTCAAAAGAATCCAGTTTTATCAATGGAATAACCCTTCATGCTAATGGGGGTTCTTATCCTACTTAAACCACTTCAAAATTTCATAAAATGATAGATGCTCCCTATAAAACAACCTTTGAACATTTGGAAGATATGCAAGGTCATGTTGGCAAAGAAATCGGATTAAGTGATTGGTTAACCATCGACCAAGAAACCATAAATGGATTTGCCAAATTAACTAAAGATGAACAATGGATTCATGTTGATGTCGAAAAATCAACCCAATATTCTCCCTACAAAACAACCATTGCACATGGCTTTTTAGTGCTTTCCTTGGCATCCCATTTTTCTTATGAGTGTATGGCATTTAAAGACGTAGGGATGGGCGTAAATTATGGATTGGATAAGGTGAGATTTACGAATGCGACTCCAGTAGGAGCTAAAATTAGAGGTCGAGTTTCACTAATGGAATATGAGGCCAAAGAAGGCGGAGCAAAATATAAATTGAAATTAGTGATGGAATTGGATGGGCAAGAAAAACCTGCGTGCATAGCTGAATGGATTGGATTAGCTTATACGAATTAAGAAGTCAGAAGTCAGACCGCTTTGCTGTCAGATTGTCTTCAACTGTCAGAAGCACATAGATGTCAATGCAATAAGTCTGACCTCTAAAAAAAATAAAAATGATAGAGACAAAAAAAGATTTAAAAACCTTCCGAACGGAAGTTGCCAATTGGCTGAAAGAAAATTATCCTGCCAGTTTGTATGAACCACCAAAGAGTTACGAGGATATCTATTGGGGGGGGCGAAATCAAGATAATATACCTGAAGACCTATTACTATGGTTTAAGGCATGTTATGACAAAGGTTGGGTGGTACCACATTGGGAGAAAAAGTATGGCGGCGGCGGACTGACATTAAAAGAGTCTACCATCATAGCTGAAGAAATGTCAAAAATTGGAGCAAGAGCGCCATTGGAAAGTTTTGGTGTTTCAATGCTTGGACCAGCTCTTTTGAAATTTGGTTCAGAGGAACAAAAGATGAAATACCTGAATGAAATTACAAGCGGAAAAATTCGCTGGGTGCAAGGATATAGTGAGCCTGGCGCAGGAAGTGACTTAGCAGGTTTACAAACCAAAGCAGAAGATAAGGGTGACCATTATTTGGTGAACGGACAAAAAATATGGACCTCCTTTGGTGATAAGGGAGATTGGATTTTCGCCTTGGTGCGTACACACCCTGACCGCCCTAAACATCACGGCATCAGCTTTTTACTAATTGATATGGCAACAGAGGGGGTTTCCACCCGCCCTATAAAACTGATTAGCGGTTCCTCTCCTTTTGCAGAGACTTTTTTTGATAATGTAAAAGTGCCAAAAGAAAACCTGGTGGGTGCCGAAGGTGGAGGTTGGACCATCGCCAAATATCTATTAACGCACGAACGGCAAATGATTGGCGGAGTTGGAGGTGCCAATAAACCAACTCCATTGACTCAAATCGCTGCAGAAAAGGTGGGCCTAACCAATAGTATTCTAACTGACACATTACTTCGTTCAAAAATCATGAATTTTGAAATGAACGAAGCCCTACTCGAAATGACCATTGAACGTGCAATTGACGAAGCCAAAGCTGGTAATGACGCTGGGGCACTTTCATCCCTATTCAAATACGTGGCGACTGAACAAAATAAAACCCGGTACGAACTGAAAATGGAGATGGAAGGCTTTGGCGGTTTAGAATGGGAAAGTGAAGCTTCCAATAACGGAGCATTAGCTCGGGAGTTTTTAAGAACCAAAGCAAATACGATCGAAGGTGGAACTTCAGAAGTTATGTTGAATATTATTTCGAAAAGAATCCTGGGATTGCCGAATAGGTAGAAGCCAGACCGCCGTGCTGTCAGACCACTTTGTTGTCAGATTGCCTTTGGCCACCAAATTCAATTAATTACAACGTCATGAGTCCGACCTCTGAGTAAGAAATGGTCTGACTTCTGACCTTCAAAAAATAAAAATGGCACTAGTTATAAACGAAGAGCAACAAATGCTCAAATCATCAGCAAAGGAGTTTTTGAAAGAAAGGAGCCCCATCGCACAGCTTCGACGTCTTCGGGATATGAAGGATGCTATAGGGTATGACAAGACTCTTTGGACAGAAATGGCGAATATAGGCTGGGTAGCTTTAAATATTCCCGTTGCTTATGGAGGCTTAGATTTCGGATATACGGGGCTTGGGCAGGTTTTGGAAGAAACGGGTCGAACCTTAACGGCCTCTCCATTAGTATCCACTGTTTTATTGAGTGCCACAGCTATCAATTTAGGAGGAAACTTGCTGCAAAAAGAAGCGGTCTTACCCTATATAGCAGCGGGAGATTTAATCATTGCTTTTGCCTTGGAAGAAGGGAGGCATCATCACCCAACTAGAATTTCGACAACTGCCTCCGGTAAAAAAGGGGGGTACTTATTGAACGGGAAAAAGGTAGCAGTGATGGATGGGCATGTGGCAGATAAATTAATTGTGGCAGCAGATACGGATGATGGAGTAGAATTGTTTTTGGTGGACGGGAAGACAGAAGGCATCACGACAGAAAGAGTTATTTCGATGGATAGTCGAAATTATGCTTCTATCCAATTTGATAATGTATTCGTTTCTGAGCGTGCAAAATTGGCGAAGTACGAAAGTGGGGCTGCTCTCTTGGAAAGAACTTTAGATATTGGGCGTATTGGTTTGGCAGCGGAAATGTTAGGTGGTATTCAGGAAGCATTTGACCGCACCGTTGCTTACCTGAAAGAAAGAGAACAATTTGGCGTAAAAATCGGCTCTTTTCAAGCCCTACAACATCGGGCGGCACATCTGTTTTGTGAAATTGAATTGTGTAAATCTATCGTTATCAAAGCATTAAAGGCTATTGATAATGAGAGTGATGATTTGCCGAGGCTGGCAAGTTTAGCGAAAGCCAAATTGGGACAAACCTATCAATTGGTGAGCAATGAGAGTATCCTAATGTTTGGCGGAATCGGAATGACGGATGAGGAGGAAATTGGATTTTTCATCAAACGCGCTAGAGTAGTACAACGGCTACTAGGTGACTCAAATTATCATTTGGATAGATTGGCAAGGATGAAAGGAATTTAAGAAGATGTTTATGAAAAATGCAAGTGTCATTATTATCGCTCTTTTCTTTTCTGTTAACCTTTCTGCGCAGGAAGCACTAGCAGGGATCTGGTTAACGGGTGAACAGAATACAAAGATCGAAACCTACCAAAAAGATGGAAAATGGTATGGGAAAATAATCTCTTCCGATAACCCCAAAGCCAAGATTGGGACAGATATCCTAAGGGAGTTTAAAAAAGAAAAAGGACAGTGGGAAGGGAAGATTTTCGCTGCTAAGCGAGGGAAAATCTTGGATGCGAAAATTATACCTGAAGAAGACGCATTGCAGATATCCGTTTCGGCAGGAATTTTTAAAAGGAATTTGAAATGGAAAAAACTTAATGACTAGCAGCATGAAAAAAGGCATTCGTTTAATTCTATTAATGACAGCATTGTTTTTTGCAATAGGCTGGTTAGCAACGACTTTACTTCCTGGTAATTTTGTGCCCTTTATGCTCAACCAACAATTGAAGCGACAGTTGGCGGTAGCTGAAAAGAGTAGTGAAATATTAAAAGACAAAGAAAGCATACGAGTGTATACGGTCGGAACTGCATCACCCATGCCAGGCGAGCGGATTCAAACCGGCAATGCAGTTATTGTCAACGGGCATTTTTTCATGTTCGATGTGGGTGATGGTATCGTGCAAAAAGCGGAAAACATGGGCTTACCGCTCAATCGCTTGGATGGCATCTTTATTACCCATTGGCATTCCGACCATATGATGGATTTACCAAGTTTAATTAGTCGTTCTTGGCTATTGGGGCGGACAAATGATTTGCATCTCTATGGTCCCGACGGAACAGACACTATTAATCAGGCCATTGATCAATTTTTGCATATTGAAAATCGGCATCGAGTGGACCACCATGGCCGTGAAACGATGGATGTTTCAAAAGCGAGAGCTATTGCTCATGAATTTAAAAATGTCCAAGGAGGCAAAGAAATCATCTATCAACAAGATGGAATTAAGATTACAGCATTCGACGTTGATCATGCACCTATAGAACCTGCTGTTGGTTATGCCATCGAATACAAGGGAAAAAAAGTGGTTATCAGCGGTGATACTAAGAAGAATGAGTTGGTTTTGGAAATGGCTCAAAATGCGGATTTATTGCTGCATGAAGTGATCCTAAATTCTCTCCTGAAACAAATGGAAGCAAGATTGAAGGAAGAAGGCATGATCAGAAATGAAAAAATCATCCATGATATTCAAGACTACCACACTCCACCTGCCGAAGTGGCCGAAATCGCCTCCAGAGCTAATGTCAAAAGGTTGGTCTTGCACCATTTCGCACCACCTCCAGATTTTCGAATAGTCAAAAATCTATATAAAAAAGAACTGTCCGAATTTGACGGTGAAATTCACTTTGCGAATGATGGGGATGAGTTTGTGATTAAATGAGAGGTCAGAAGTCAGATCGCTGCGCTTTGCTCGCTGTCAGAGGTCAGACCAATTAATTGTATCTGACCTCTGACAGTCTGAAGGACGGCCTGACTTCTAAAAAACAATAAATGAAAAATACAACCCAACAATTCTTAAAAGACACAGGTGCACAAGTCCCGATCGTTTGTGGACCAATGTATCCAGGCTCTAATCCAGAACTTATTGCTGCGGTTTCAGATGCGGGAGGCTTTGGGGTCGTTCAGCCGGTGGCTTTGACTTCGCTATATGGCCATGATTTTCGGGAAGGACTGCAATTGATAAAAAAACTAACCAACAAACCATTTGGAGTCAACTTTACCATTTTCGGCGGTGCAAATAAGAAGTACCACGAGCAGATGAAAAAGTGGATGGAAATTTCCATTGAAGAAGGCGTGAAATTCTTTCTGACTTCTTTAGGAAAACCTCATGCAATTGTCAAAATAGCAAAGCAGCACGATATCAAAGTATACCATGATGTGCCAAATAAGAAAGTAGCTTTAGCTATGCGAGATGCAGGAGTCGATGGATTGAATTGTATCAATTGGAGAGGTGGTGGGCAGACAGGTATTCAATCCGCGGAACAATTCATGGAGGAACTGCATAACATTGAAATTCCGTTGATTTGTGCGGGTGGAATCGGTAATGCAGATGATTTGCAAAAGGTCTTAGACATGGGGTATGCAGGGGCACAATTGGGCACTCGATTTTTGGCGACTCATGAATGTAAAGTGACCAATAGTTATAAACAGGCAATTGTAGATTCTACCGAAGAAGACATTGTTTGGACGAATAAAATCGCGGGGAATAATTCTTCTGTTATTAAAACCCCTGACATCATGCGAGGTGGTTTGCGAACAGGACCGATTATAAGCTATATGCTCAAAAAAAGGAAGTTGAAAAGATATGCTCGGATGTATTTGATGAGTCGTGGAATTAAAAATTATAGTAAAACAGCTTTTGATGATTCTGTTCAGTTTTGGCAAGCAGGGAAAGGCGTTGGGAATATTAAATCGGTGGAGTCTGTGGCGGATGTGGTGAAGGAATTTGCAGGAGTTGCTGCGCTTTAAGTTGTAGCAAACTGACATACAATATTAGAGCATAGCTCGCACCGAAACAATAATTAGTCAAAAAATGACTCTACAAGACTACAAACTAGATGATAGGTTGGATAATTATAGGGTAGATGCTGTTGTAGTGGATATTGAAACGGGAGTCGAAAAGGCATGCTGCAATACGGGAACTAGGTTTTCTGCCAATATGCTCTGGGGGGCAGGGTATCATCGAGATGCCTATATGGGAAGCGGGCTTAGTGGAGACTTGGTTCGGATTTTTGTAAAGGAGAAGCAGGTTCGGGTAATGGTTTGATTGTTGTCTGTCAACGTGTTATAGGGACAATCAGACCATCTTAATATTTTGTGTATGAGTATAGCCACTAATAATCTAAAGGTCCGAGAGGTCATCAATCAAGTCGTAAATGACCCTCGATATAAGTCTGTTTCGGCTGTGCCACTCATTTCTATTCCTCAAATAGGATTACTATTATTTACCTTAACCTTAATTGTCGGGGGCATTTATTTAGCCTCCATTGATGTCACGCTATGGTTAGTTTATCCAATTGTAATATTTGGGTTTTATACTTCTTTTACGACCTTACATGATGCCACCCACAGAGCCTTATCTTCCAACAAATATTTGAATGATTGCTTAGGTACTGTCGCAGGAAATCTTCAGTTCCCTTTCATCACAACAGCTGTCTATCGATATATCCATCTGACTCACCATAGATATGTTGGGGACAAGGACTTAGACCCAGATGAAGCTATGGTAGGAATACCAACCAACTATTTCCCAATTGGATATTTAGCACTGTTTATTTATGACTATTTCGCATTTAGTTGGTTGGTTACAAAAGCCTGGGATAGGACGCCTATAAAAGTAAGAAGGGGTTTTAAAGTAGCGCTTATTGGCAACGTGGTATTTAACATCATTATGTTTACCAGTCCACATTGGTATGAGTATTTAGTTTGGTACCTTATCCCCAATCGTTTAGGAGTTGCTGTGACCTCTTATCTTTTTGCACACTTACCACATCCTGAAGGAGTGCATTGGCATGAACACCCTTTTCAGGCAACCTATAGTCTTACAGGGAATCAATTGATAAAGACAGCACTCTGGGGACAATCGAGTCATGCCATCCATCATTTCTTACCGCACGTACCTTGGTACAAATATTACAAAGCATGGGATTTGGCAAATGGAATTTTTCGAAAACAGAATATTCCTAAGCGAGCCGTCTTTTCATTTCCCGACCCTAATTTTAAGGAAAGAATCATCAAAAGTGGGGTTATTGACCATGGAGATAAAACGATGACTGCTAAAGTAGTTGCTATTTTAGATGTTGCCAAAAACACCAAAAGCTATGTCTTTGAACCAATTGAGAACGAAGCATTTCCTCCCTTTACCCCAGGGGCACATATTCATATTTATTTACCAAGTGGAAAGGTACGCTCCTATTCCTTAGTCAATCCTTCCTATGAAAAGAACAGATACCAGATTGCAGTAAAATTGGAAATAAATGGCCGAGGCGGTTCAAAAGAAATGCACGAAAATATTTCGCTTGGAACAGCCTTAAAAATATCTACGCCCAAAAATAATTTTGTCCTCTATGAAAATGTTCAAAAATATCTTTTGATAGCCGGAGGCATAGGAATTACACCTATGATTTCGATGGCACACAAGCTAACGGAATTAGATAAGCATTTTGAATTTCATATTTGCGCAAAGGAAGAAGCCTTTATACCTTTTCAGTATGAACTCCAGAATTGGTCTTTTTCTCCTAATATAGAGATCCACCTCGACAAGGACAATAAATCTTCTATTGATATATCCAAGGTTTTGGCAAAGCCAGATGATAATTCGCTAATTTATATTTGTGGTCCTACAGGGTTTATTAAGTGGGTGAAGAAGGAGGGTCTAAATCAGGGCTGGAAATTGGACCAAATCAAAGAAGAGTTGTTTGCAACTGACCATTCTGTTTCAACAGCCGCAAAGCCTTTTGAAGTTGTATTGAATAAAAGTGGAAAGATTATTTCAGTTGACAAAGACTCCACAATTATTGATGTCCTCCTTATGAATAATATCAAAGTGGATTATACCTGCCTCCAAGGAACTTGTGGTACTTGCATTACTCCCGTGATTGAAGGAGATATTGATCATAGAGATGCGATATTAAGTGAAACGGAAAAAATGGCTTGTAATAAAATATGTCTTTGTGTTTCCAGAGCGAAAAATGACAAAATTATATTAGATCTGTAGAACCATGCTAAAAAGAAAAACCATAATACGCGTCTTCGGAGTCCTCCTCTTAGGCGCTTTCATTTTTATATTAAAATTTTCATGGGATATTGGTCGCATTGCTTCTGGTATGATTTCCCATACACTTTGTACCAATGTTTTGATTTTGGGTCGTAGTCAAACGGAAGTAGAAGCTAACGACTTAAGTCGTATTCAAAGAGAAAATGCGGTTTCCGAAATCAATTACGAAGAACAAACCGTCACTACCACTTTCGGTTTTGGCCCTTTCGGAAATTCCAGTACCGCTGTTTATAGACCCGGTTGTGGGTGTGGCGTAAGAGGAGATATTTCTATTGAGGCAATTAAAAAACAGTCCAACCCCAAATACAAAGAGCTGTCAGATAAAACCCAACAGAAATGGCAAAATGTTAATGATACCCTAACTGGGGTAGATTATCCTGCTTTGAATAGGATTGTGAATGGAGCCTTTGATGATACAATTAATATCGAAGGAGGGAAGAATACAAGAGCAGTTTTAGTGCATTATAAGGGCAACCTAATTGCCGAAAAGTATGGTGAGGGATTTCACGGTGATTTCCCGCTTCGAGGAATGTCTATGACCAAAAGCATAATTAGTGCTTTAGCAGGTGTTTTGGTGCATCAAGGCAAATTAGATATTCAAGCAACCACAGGTTTGCCAGCTTACGAAAATGCTAAGGATGCTCGAAAGGATATTACTATTAACCAAATCCTAAAAATGACCGCAGGCTACGATTACGATGAAGCCTATGAAAGTGACCCAAGGAATTTGCTCAATAAGATGCTGATGACCCAGGGTGATATGGCGGATTTTGCAGATGATGTTCCTTTACGAGCAGCCCCTGGTGAAACTTGGGATTATCAAACGGTTCACTCTGTTCTACTTTCAAAAATTGTCAGAAATCATGCCGGTTCTTTTAACGATTACATGAAATTAGTACACGAAGATTTCTTTGACAGAGTAGGGATGCATCATAGTTTTCTCCAAGCTGATGCTTCAGGAACATTTACAGGAGGGGCTTTTGCCTATGCTTCGCCGAGAGATTGGATGCGCTTTGGTTTACTGTATTTGAATGATGGACTGAATGAAAATGGTGAAAGAATTTTATCCGAAGATTGGGTGAAATATACCAATACCCCTTCTGAAGCCTCTCTAAATAGAAAAGGGTATGGCGCACAATTTTGGCTGAATGCTAAAAGCAAGAATCAATGGATTCCCAATGCACCCGAGGATATGTTTGCCGCTAAAGGACATTATGGGCAATATGTGGTGATTATTCCTTCGCTGGATCTGGTGATTGTTCGTTTGGGACAAACTTATAATACGGCAGCTTTTGATGTGGATGAATTTATTTTGGGCATTTTTGATAGTATTATAGGTTGATCATATGCCTGCTTATTGGTTAATTTCATGTAGGCCAAACATCAAATACTTTTATAAAGTAGAAGCCTTCGCAGCCTAAAAAATCCGTTTCACCACCATTTCTTTTTTACCTCGACTAATGGGTATCCGGTGTTTTCCTATGGTCAATAAATTCCCCGAAATTGATGTTACTTTTGCTGTGTTGATTAAGTAAGATTTATGAACCCTTAAGAATTGGTTAGTGGGTAGGGTGGCTTCTAGGTTTTTGAGCCGTGCAAAAGTGACAATGTTTTCTTTATCACAAACGATTTTGACGTATTCTTTCAGTCCTTGAATGAATAAAATATCGTGAAAAAATATCTTTACAATTTTAGTATCTGCTTTTACACTCAAAAATGTTGGAGTCTCTTCTGTATGGATTGGATTTGCTGCTGGAGAGGCATAACTAGATAATTGTGTTTTTGCTTTATCGACTGCTTGCAAAAATCGTTCAAATTCAAAAGGTTTTAGCAAATAATCTACCACATTCAAATCATAAGCGGTTATAGCATAATTGGAATAAGCAGTAGTAAAAATAGTGACTGGGGGATTTTTCAAGTTTTTCAATAAACTCACACCACTCAAAGTTGGCATTTGAACATCTAAAAAGAGTAAGTCAATAGTCATATGGTTTAATATGCCTTGTGCCTCTAAAGGTGATTGAGTGGCACCGGCAAGCTCCAATTCAGGCACTTCTTTAAGGAAGTTTTCCAACAACTCTAAGGCTAAATGTTCATCATCGACTAATAAGACTTTTATTTTTTGCATAAGCTATTTTTACCAAAAACCGACAACTCTTTCCACTAACCAAAAAGCGGCAATACTACCCATGCTATACGGCAAAAGCTTCCCAAACCACGTAGGTAATGGCAGCCTCATTTCTTGGACTGCTTTCCAAAAGAAAATCACAATGCCGATAAAAATTAACTGTCCAAGCTCCACTCCAATATTGAAGGTTAAGAGTGCTAAAGGAACATCTCGCTGTGGAAATCCAATTTCGCTTAATACCCCCGCAAAACCAAAGCCATGTAATAAGCCAAAACTAAAAGCGACCACCCAAGGATATTGAGCAGTTAAACTTTTCACCCCCTTCTGAATCATCAAATATTCTCTGGCTAGAAAGACGATACTCAAAGCAATAACGGCCTCTACAGGAGCTTGCGGAACCTGGATTAAATTAAAAGTCGCAGCGCCCAAGGTAATACTATGCGCTATGGTGAAAGCAGTAATGGTTTGAATCAGGGGTTTAGTCCCACTTACCAATAATAATAATCCTAAGACAAATAGTAGGTGGTCAATACCGATTAAGATATGCTCAATTCCTAATATAATATATAATTTGATGACCTCCCATTTGCTCGGTTCTTCTGGAATAATTGTGCTTGCATTATCGGGTTGTAGAAGTAAGGTATAAGAGCTTTCATCTAATAAACTAATCTGTACCAATACATCAATTAAGGTAAGATCCAAGCCTTGAATGGCAATTTTTTTTCCATTTAGATTGTCTTGATAAATCCCCTGATAGCGTCTAATGTAAGCATCTGGCAGAAATTCATCTTCAATTTGCTCTAAAGAAAAGTTTTGAGGAAAAACAGGGTCGATTTTAGGAGCTTTATTGCCTAAAATTGGGATTTTCCATAGTACTTGATACCTATCTGCTGTTTGTTGTTTTATTTCTAAATAGGCAGGTCGAATTTCATGGGCATAAGCGTATTCCCCAAGTAGAGAAAGCACTAATATGACCATAGAACGATATAACAGTTTAGCCTTTCTCATTATTAATCAAGTTCGTAAACTACTTCATATTTTTTTAATAGATTTTCGTACAATCGCTCATTGTATAATTGCTGCTGCTGCAATTTCCAATCTACTATGACCCTTTCTTTTACAGTGTTAAAAGGCTGCTTGTGCTCTCTTTGAATTGCGGAAAGGTAGACTAAATGAATTCCATATCCCGACTGTACAGGTGCTAACCAACCTTCTGCTGCTTGGTCAAAAATAGCTTTGGCGAAGTCTTGACCGAGTAGTTGCCGAACATCATTATAGTCACGGTCAGCAAAAAAACTTTGTAGATGAAATGGGTCACCTATTTCTCTTACATTCACTCCATTTATTGGAAGATTTGAAATTTCTTCTAAAGTGTTTAGCGCGTCTTGTAATGGCAGTGATCGTTTATCCGGGCTAAAATAGATCTGCGTAAAGGATAGTTTAGTAGGTGCTTGATACCAATCAGGATGTTCTTCATAAAAGCGCTTTAAGTCTTCATCACTAGCTTGTTGGCTATCAGCTAGATCTTTGACTAAAAACTCGTATTTCTGTTTTAAGCGACGACGAATAATTTCATCATTATGGTCTAATTGCATCCGCAATGCCTCCCGATAAAACACTTCCGCTTTTACTTCCTCTTCTAGGAGCTTTGTTAAACTGGCACTATCAGGTGGCATATTCCAATTTAGCTGATAGGCTTTTACCAATCTTTCTACATCGCTATTATCCACATGAATGACATTATTGTCTATCTGCTCCACACCTGGATTGATAAAACTGTATAAAAGAAATAATCCGCCCCCGATTAGTAGAAAATGAAATAGGGGTTCTTTCCATAATTTTTGCATCTGCTAATATTTTGTCCTGAATAGTAGATCGAACTGCTTGTCAGCCTCACAACAAGCATCAAACAATTGCACTTATCCTTAACCTCACCTCAAAAGAGTGTTCCAAATTGTTGATGACAAATTCATGTTGATCCGGATAATTCAACTCCAATCGCTTCTTAATATTTGTCAAACCAACACCGCCGATTTCATCTTTCTGTTGATCATGGTCATTTTTAGAATTAATGCTATAGAAATGGAGCGTATCTCCATCCATTTTCACTTGAATTCTGGCATAAGCGTTTTCATTAGTTTCAAAATCGCAATGTTTTAAGGCATTTTCAACTAAAGGAATTAGGATCATAGGTTCAATTTTTTGATCATTGATCATGCCTTCTTTTTCCAAATGAATGGCAACTGGTTGTTTGTTCTTTAATTGAAAAAGGGCTATATATTTTTCAATTTGCAGTAGCTCTGCTGACAGAGACACTTTTTTGTTTTGACTTTCATAGATCACATAGCGCAATAGTTGAGATAATTGCAAAACCATCTGAGGTGTTTTGGGAGATCGAGTGATGGATAGAGAATAAATATTGTGCAGCGTATTAAATAAAAAATGTGGATTGATTTGAGCCTTCAAAAACTGCAATTGAGCGGCTTGGTGCTCTTGAATAAGCAATTGGTTGGTTCTTTCTTTTTTATACCGATTTTCTAATAGGTGCACCAATGTGCTGAAAGTAAGCACCAAAATTGACATAAAACCGATTAGATAGCGAAGCTTCCCAATACCTAAGGTACTATCTTCTGTATAATAAGATTGAAGCAATGGATTGATGACATTAAATCGAATAATCAAGTAGATAGCTATCAACACCATGCTACCTACTACAAAACGGAAGTATTTTTTTGATTCCAAAAAGGTATTGACCAACAATTTTCCATGCACTTGAAAAAGCATGACCAAGATTCCCAGATTCAATAGGGTATGGAAGAATGCTCCTTCTACTCCAAGTTGTTCTACTCTTACGAGAAACATCCATAAGAAGAACATGGTGATTACAGAGATATGCAGCCCAATTCTTGCCATTCGTTCTATTTATCTAGCCTGCTTAAAGTGATTCAAACTACCTAAATGTAGATGAAAAAATACAAGTTGAAAAATTTTTTAAACGATGACTTGCCATTCGTTGAACGTAGATTACCTTTCGTTGAAAATATTTAAAAAAAGAGCTAAACCTTCCATTATCCCTTTCCTATTTCCTGAACTTAGGGGGCCGTTAGAGGTTACGCTATTAACAAGCTTACTTCAGTACCACAGGCTGTTGCAATGATTACGTCAAAATCGATCAAATGAAAGACTTTAACAATAAAGTAGTTGCCATAACCGGAGCAGGTTCTGGAATGGGCCGAGCTTATGCTATAGAGTTTGGCAAACTGGGGGCTAAGTTGGCTCTAGCTGATTGGAATGAAGAGAACTTACTCGAAACAAAGCAGATGGTTCAAGACCTTGGTGTAACTGAAGTTTTTACCAAGGCCGTCGATGTTTCCGTCGAAGCAGAAGTATTAAAATTTGCAGCAGACGTAAAAGTTGCATTGGGCAACACCCACATCATTATCAATAATGCAGGAATTGCAGGAGGAGGAGGGCCATTCATTTATGGAGATGCCAAAGTGTTTCAAAAGGTGCTGGATGTCAATTTGAATGGCGTTATTTTTGGCTGTAGGGCATTTCTTCCACAAATAGTGGAAAACAATGAAGGCGCGGTGGTAAATGTGTCAAGTGTGGCAAGTTTGGTAGGTTCTCCAGGAAGTACGGCATATAATACTTCAAAGTTTGCGGTAAGAGGATTTACGGAAACCCTAATGGTAGAATTTCATAAATCCCCTATTAGTATTCATAATGTCATGCCGGGGAAAATTAAAACAGCGATTGCAGATAATTTAGGGTCGGATGCCTACAAAAAGACCTTAATAACACCTCCCGAGGTGGTCGTGCGTGACGTTATCAAAAGTATAAAAAAAGGAAAGTCTAATATTCTCTCAGGTCATTTAGCGTCCAGCGTCAATTTCCTTTCAAAACTTCCTATGAAAATTCGGAATAAAATCTTGTGGAAAGAATCCGTAGAGAAATTAGGTGTACAAGATAAATATAAGCCTTTCAATAGCTTAATGAAATGAGGAATCTGGCAAGTGTTAAGTTCAAGTATCAAAATTTAAAGCTAGACGTGGCCTTAGGTCCCGGATTCCCTGTCTCATTTTTGAACTTGAACTTGATACGTGAATTTTGAACCTAATTATTAATGATCCATGAACAAGAGTAGGAATAAGCATTTTGATGTTATCATAATCGGAGCAGGATTATCGGGTATTGGAGCGGCTTGCCACTTAAAACGAAACTGTCCCAACAAGACATTTGCTATGCTGGAAGGGAGAAGCAATATCGGTGGTACTTGGGATTTATTCAAATACCCTGGTATTCGTTCGGATTCAGATATGCATACCTTTGCATATAGTTTTAAACCCTGGACTTATGATAAAACTATTTCTGATGGGGCAACCATTATGAAGTATCTATATGAAACTATTGAAGAATATCAATTAAAGCCGCATATTAAATTGAACCATTGGATTTCTGAGGTGTCCTGGAACTCCGATGAAGCTCAATGGACGCTTGTTGGACAGGACAGTAAAAGCAAAGAGGGGATACAATTGACTTGTAATTTCTTGTTATCCTGTACTGGTTATTATGATTACGATGAAGGTTATACACCTGATTTCAAGGGATTGGAAAAGTATAAAGGACAGTTTGTACATCCACAAAAATGGACAGCCGATATAGAGTATGAAAATAGAGAAGTAATCATTATCGGTAGTGGAGCAACTGCAGTCACGCTCCTTCCCTCAATGGCAGAAAAAACGAAGCACATAACAATGCTCCAACGGTCTCCTACTTACATGATGAGTCTTCCTAAACATGACGCATTCTCAAAGTTTGTTAAGCGATGGCTTCCGTCTAAAACAGCGCATTTTCTAGCCCGTTGGAAACATATATTGAGGCAAATTTATTTTTACCAAATATCCAAAAGGAAGCCAAAAGAGGTCCGTTATTTTATAAAAAGTCAGATTAAAAAAGCACTCGGTGAGGATTATGATGTAGAAACCCATTTTAACCCAAAGTACGATCCATGGGATGAACGGGTTTGTGCAGTACTTGATAATGACTTGTTTGACGCCATTAATGAAGGTAAGTGTAGCATTGTAACTGACCACATTGATTCTTTTACCGAAAAAGGCATCTTGCTACAATCAGGAAAAGAATTGAAAGCTGACTTAGTGGTTTCTGCAACGGGTTTGAAAATAAAAGTTATGGGCGGTATCAACATCAAGATAGACCGTAAAGCTATTGACCCTTCCAAATTGGTCAATTATAAAGGAATGATGTTGCAAGATGTGCCCAATATGGTAGTTATAACCGGTTATACCAATGCCTCTTGGACCCTCAAAGCAGATTTGGTTAGTGAATACTTTTGCCGCTTGCTCAAATACATGGACAAGAAAGGCTTAACCTCTTGTTTGCCAACTCTTTCCGAAGAGAACATAAAAACCGAACCCGCCTCGGATTTAGCTTCTGGCTATATTCAGAGAGCCTTGCATCTATTACCAAAACAAGGAGATAAATACCCATGGAAACTGAACCAGAATTATATTAAAGATATGATTGCACTCCGATTCAAAAGTATTGATGATGGGTATTTGAGGTTTAAATCCAAAAAACAATATGAAAAACATTAGCTGTCTAGTGGTAGCACTAGGCTTCATTGTATCCTTATCTGCACAGGATTTTCAGAAAGGTATTTGGCTTACAAATAAGGGGAATACTAAAATCGAAACCTATCAAAAAGAAGGTGCGTGGTACGGAAAAGTTATTGCGTCCGAGAATCCCAAAGCCCAAATTGGCACCAATATTCTAAGAGGGTTTAAAAAAGTAGATGGACAATGGAAGGGGCAATTATTTGTTGCTAGAAGAGGCCGACTTGTAGATGCTGTTATTGAGCCAACTGAAGATGAATTGAGCATTACCATCTCTGCAGGTTTTTCTAGTAGAACCTTAGTTTGGAAGAGATACGATAAAGGGGAATAAGTTTAATGAAAAAACTGCCTTTACAGATTAAACTATTCTATGGGCTTGGGAGAGGGTCACTCGGCATAAAAGATGGTTTATTTCAATTATTCCTCTTTTTTTACTTTAGCCAAGTTTTGGGATTAGACCCTGAATTGGCAGGTTTGTCTTCATTGGTGTCGCTTGGTTTTGATGCTATTTCGGACCCTTTGGTTGGTGTCATTTCCGATAAATGGAAATCAAAAAAATGGGGCAGACGACATCCTTTTATATTTGCTTCTGCACTTCCTTTAGGCTTTTTTATTTGGCTATTATTTTCGCCTCCTGAGGGATTAAGTCAAAGCGGGCTTTTTGCATGGTTAACCACTTTCTCTGTCTTAGTTCGGGCAGCATTGACCCTTTTTAATGTGCCTTATATCTCTTTGGGAGCAGAACTAAGCACCGATTATAAAGAAAGAACGTCCATTACAGCTATTCGATTAATGTTTTCGGCATTGTTTTCTGTCATTGTGATGATTGTGGGCTATGTCTTTTATTTTGTGCCAACCGAGGAATATGCCAATGGCTTATTAAATCAAGCGGCTTATCCAACCTTTGCCCTCTTATGTGGAACCATCATGGCTATTATTATTTTGATTAGTGGTTGGGGCACCAGAAAAACCATTCCCAATCTTCCTCAACCTTCTGCTGCTCAAGACCAACTGACCACCCGTCAATTATTAAGTAGTTTAGGCATTGCTTTTAAAATGTCCTCTTTCCGTAGCTTGATTGTTTTTAAGATGTTAATGCACATTGGTTTAGGAGTTGGTGTTGTCTTTACGCCTTATTATTGCACTTATTATTTTGGTTTTGCTACACAAGAAATGGCGGTTTTACCAATAAGTGCTATGATAGGCGGAATTTTATCTTTTCTCGTTGCACCCAATTTAGGCAATAGATTTGATAAAAAAGTGACCGCACTTTGGAGTGGTTTATTAGTAGGTTTAGCCTTTACTTTACCGTTTCATCTAAGGATGTTGGGCTTTTTCCCTGAAAATGGAACGAGCTTATTGTTGCCCACCTATGTAGCTACCTTGATTGTCGCTTATACTGCACTAATGACCGCCATAAGTTTGATTAATTCTATGATGGCGGATGTGGTGGATGAATTTGAATTACAAACGGGTAATCGACAGGAAGGTTTATTTTTTTCGATGTCATCCTTATCCCATAAAATGACAACTGGAGTAGGTACTTTCATCGCTGGCTTATTATTGGCTTGGATTGAATTTCCCAAGCAAACTGATGTAGCTGACGTTGCACCATCTATTATTGATAGTTTGGGTTGGGTCGGTGGTCCTACTACGCTTAGTATTTTTGTGGTCTCTGTATTTTTTATTCTTCCTTATCCGATTACAAAAGCTCGGTTTCAGGAGATTCGAGTGGCGTTGGATAAAAAAACTCCCTACTCCTGAAGCCACCTCTCTGCCCTTCGTTGAAAGAATTTTACTATTGGTTGAAAACATCTTTAAAAAAGTCCCGATCCAGCTCTTTTCATTTTCCAAATTTCTACTTTAAGTAATGGTCAAATAACTTCAACGAAAGATCGCTTATAATGAAATATCTAAAATATCTTCTCTGGTTTCTATTGGGCCTTTTGGTTTTAGGGTCATTTACCATTTTTTGGTTCTTCAAGCTGCGCTCTACAGAGCACGCATACATTGATGCGCCAACTTTAACAGCTAAAATCGATACTGATCAAACGGCGGATTATAACGAAAATAGAAACGCCTACTTTGGCGATTTGCATATCCATACCAGTTGGTCTTTTGACGCTTTTGTTAATAATGTCCGAACGACCCCTGACGATGCCTACAACTTTGGCAAAGGAGAACCCATAGACCACGTTTCAGGCAAGAAAATACAAATAAAACGACCGCTTGATTTTATGGCAGTTACCGACCATGATAAATATATGGGGATGTTGGTACAAATGCTCGACAAAGACCATCCGCTTTCTCAATCATCGCTGGCAGAAGAGCTTACGAGTATGAACACAGAAATTTCCAAAAAATCTTTTACTAAAATTATTTTTAGTTCGACAATGAGTTGGCCTTACGAAGAACTCAATCAGGAAGAAGACAAGAGAAGTATTTGGCAAAGAATGGTACAAGCAGCTGACCGTCATTATGAACCCGGGAAGTTCACCACCTTTCCTGCGTATGAATGGAGTACAGGCAAACCAAACTGGTTGTCTAGCAGACGAGAAAGCCAACATATCCACCGTAATATTATTTTTAAAGGAGGAAAAGTATCAGGTGTACCTTATTCTGGCTTTAACTCAAGAGACCCCGAAAACTTGTGGGCTTGGATGGATAAAGAACGGGCAAAAGGGATTGATTTACTGGCCATTCCACACAATGCTAATAAGAGTAATGGAGTGATGTATAATACCTTTAATGGAGACCCAATAACTACCGAATATGCAGAAAGCCGCTCCCGTAATGAACCCATCAACGAAGTGGTACAGATGAAAGGTCAATCCATGACCCATCCCATCTTGTCTCCAAATGATGAATTCGCTGATTTTGAATTATATCATTATACGTTTTCTCTAAAGAAACCGACACCTATCAGTCAACCCAAAAATAGCTATGCCAGAGATGCCTTAAAAGAAGGATTAGTCTATGAACAATCCTTGGGTGTCAATCCGTTCAAATTTGGATTTATTGGTAGTTCGGACGGCCATAATTCAGCTGGTTCAACGGATGAAGACAATTATTTTGGAAAAATAGGCATCAATGACCCGACTCCAGAAAGTCGCTTGGCAGAAGTTGCCTTTGGAAACTTATCGCCCAGATTAAGAAGTGCGGCAGGTTTAGCTGGAGTTTGGGCAAAAGAAAATACAAGAGAAGCGATTTTTGAAGCGATGCAGCGGAAAGAAACTTTCGCTACATCGGGCCCTAGAATAAAACTGCGCTTCTTTGCGGCTTGGGATATGAAGATAGATTCTCTTTCTGGAAACAATTGGGTGAGTCAAGCTTACAAGAATGGTGTTCCAATGGGAAGCGTACAAAAGATTAAAGGTTATTTGGATAAAGAGGGCAATCCACAAGAAAAGATTTATGAAGTCATCTGGGCAGGAGATAGAGTTGTAGATTCCAATGGAAAACTACCAGCGATTGGCAATACGGTTGATATCCCTAATGCAAGTTATACCAATGATATCGGTGCAGTTAGTTTTCAAACCATCTGGACAGATCCTGAATTTAATGCCTCTCAATCGGCTTTTTACTATCTGAGAGTTTTGGAGATCCCAACACCGAGATGGACGACTTATGATGCCAAGACTTTGGGAGTTGAGCCTCCGACTGATGTACCGGCAACGATACAGGAACGTGCCTGGTCTTCTCCGATTTGGTATAATTCAAAGTAACTGATACAATGGGTTTGAACAAGCTAAGCAATGTAGAAATTTTCCTAAGTCCTATTTTAATGACTGCTTTTAAAACGAAAGATCGCCAATAATGAAATATCTGAAATACCTTCTCTGGTTTTTATTATTCCTAATAGTAACAGGCTCACTTGTTGTTTTTTGGTTCTTCAAGCTGCGTTCTACGGAACACACATACATTGATGCGCCCATCTTAAACGCTAAAGTGGATATGGGCCAAACAGCTGATTTCAATGAAAACAGGAATGCCTATTTCGGCGACTTACATATTCATACCAGTTGGTCATTTGATGCTTTTGTAAATAATGTAAGAACGACTCCTGACGATGCCTATAATTTTGGCAAGGGGCAAGCCATCAATCACGTTTCAGGAAAGAAAATACAGATAAAACGTCCCCTCGACTTTATGGCAGTTACTGACCATTCTGAGTATATGGGCATGTTTATACAAATGCTTAACAAAGACAATCCCCTCTCACAATTAGATATAGCCCAATCGGTTACAAGTACAGAGGAGGAAGTTTCGAAAAGAACCTTCACCAGAGTTGGTTTCAGTTCGGCAATGAGTTGGCCTTTTGAAGAACTTATTGAGGAAGAATTGATGATAAGTGTTTGGCAAAAAGTAGTAGAAGCAGCTGACCGCCATTATGAACCGGGCAAATTCACTACCTTTCCCGCCTATGAATGGACTGCAGGTAAAGCAAACTATTTGTCCAGCAGGCAGGAAGGTCAAGCTATCCACCGAAATGTAGTTTTTAAAGGGGGGAAAGTAAGCGGAATGCCTTTTACGGGCTTTAATTCAAAAAATCCTGAACATTTATGGGCCTGGATGGATAAAGAACGTGCCAAAGGGGTAGAAGTATTGGCCATTCCACACAATGCTAATATGAGTAATGGGGTGATGTATAATACGTTTAATGGAAACCCCATAACCGTCGATTATGCAGAAAGTCGTTCTCGTAATGAACCCATCAATGAAGTAGTTCAGATGAAAGGCCAATCTATGGCCCATCCCATCCTGTCTCCAAATGATGAATTTGCCGAATTCGAACTCTACCCTTACACCTTTTCTCTGAAGAAACCACGACCCCTCAGCCAACCTAAAAACAGTTATGCAAGAGATGCCTTAAAAGAGGGACTGGCCTATGAGCAATCATTAGGAACAAACCCCTTCAAATTTGGATTTATTGGCAGTTCTGATGGTCATAATGCGGGTGGTGCGACTGATGAGGATAATTATTTTGGAAAAGTTGGGATCAATGATCCGACTGCAGAAAGTCGACTGGCAGATGAAACTTATGGGAACTTATCTCCCAAATTAAAAAGTGCGGCAGGCTTGGCAGGGGTTTGGGCCAAAGAGAATACAAGAGAAGCGATTTATGAGGCATTGGAACGTAAAGAAACTTTCGCTACTTCAGGGCCAAGAATAAAGCTTCGCTTTTTTGCGGCATGGGATGTAGATATAGATTCTCTTGCTGGAAACGAATGGGTAGCAAAAGCATATAAGAATGGCGTTCCCATGGGCAGTGATTTGAGGAGTCAGGGCTTAGGAGTCAGGGGGCTGTCTCCATCGTTCCTCATTCAGGCGATAAAAGATTCAGAAGGAGCGAATTTAGACCGGGTACAAATGATCAAAGGTTATTTGGATAATGAGGGCAATCCACAAGAAAAGATTTTCGAAGTCATATGGGCAGGAGATAGAACACTGGATACGAATGGAAAATTACCCGCTATAGGCAATACAGTTGATATCCCTAATGCAAGTTATACAAATGATATTGGAGCTGTTAGTTTTCAAACCATCTGGACAGACCCTGAATTTGATGCCTCCCAATCGGCTTTTTACTATCTAAGAGTTTTGGAAATTCCGACGCCAAGATGGACGACATATGATGCCAAGACTTTAGGAGTTGCACCTCCCACAGATGTGCCTGCAACGATACAAGAACGGGCTTGGTCTTCTCCGATTTGGTATACTCCTAAGTAAGTTGAACTTTCAAAATGAAATATCTACTTCGATTCCTCTTATTCCTTATTTGCGTAGTAGTACTGGCTTTGGGGTTTTTCTATTTACGTGCTAATGAACGACTAAGGCCAATATTATCAGATGATATTCCCCCTATCAGCCAACAAAGAGAAGCAAAGGTATTATCCGCTTTTTTTGGTTTAGACAATGCGCTACCCATTGCAGCAATAGGTCTTTCATGGAAAGCCCCAGGCAAAGACGGAATGCCTATTGTTTTTTCACTTGAGCTCGATCCTGCCACTTTAGATGCAAGCGATTTTAAAATCAAAACGGCTAAAGGAAATTTGTTGGATGTGGATGTCGTCACTTTGCGTCCTGCTATAGAAGCTTTTGAATTGAGAACGGTTTTATTGATAGGTGAATTTGGAAATCACCCTGACGACGAGCCTGTAGAAGTTAGCATCATTGGAGATTTATTAGCACGAAGTGGGCAAAATTTTAAAGGTCAAAAAGTAAGCGTCACTGCTTTAGAGAAAGGACCTTTTTTGAGCTATGCAGAATATTTTAAGTTGGAAGATAGCTATCCTTATGTTGCAGAAGGAAGAGGATGTGATTGCCCTAAGGAAAAAACGAATATGGTGGTCAGAACCGTTTGGGCAGGAGGTGTTAGAGCCTTAGATGGGGAAGAATTGGGAGCGAAGGAATTACAAAATTTCAAGGTGTATTTACAAGCCGGAAAAGACACTTTATCAATTCATCCTTTTCAAATTGCAGACCTAAGTGATAACGATAACAATATAGATTTATGTATTGGCAAAGAAGGCATTCCTATAAAGGTTAGTGTTGAAGCGAATACTGCAATTGACCCTAGAGATGATGCTAATGGATTTACAAGTTTGGAGATAGTGTCTAGATGGTAACTAAGGAGCAAGGGGCATAGCACGCGACACCTGACTTATAAGAAAAAATATACGATGAAAAAAAAGCTTCTGATCACTTTTGTAATAATAGTACTAATAGGA
Organism: uncultured Lewinella sp.; assembly: GCA_913057785.1. GTDB lineage: Bacteria > Bacteroidota > Bacteroidia > Chitinophagales > Saprospiraceae > DT-111. Next base: position 38,076 of record CAJXPD010000058.1, read on the forward strand.
ATAGTTAGCGGTATTTGGTTGTACTTCAACTGGTACCGATTACCTGGGATAATCAATAATTTCAAAAATCCTATTGCTGAAAATCAACCAACAGCATGGCAAGAAGGACCATCAATTCGAATTTCTGACAAACCAAATGTAATCGTGATTATGGTGGATGATTTAGGATTCAATGAAGTGAGTACCTATGGTGGAGGCTTAGCTAATGGAAAACTGAAAACGCCTAACATAGACCAACTAGCTGCTGATGGTGTCCTTTGCACAAACGGTTATTCAGCTTCAGCAGTTTGTTCCCCATCAAGAGCGGCTTTATTGACAGGGAGGTTTGCCACCCGATTTGGCTATGAGTTTACTCCAACTGCTAAAGGGTATGGGAAAATAATAAATTATATGGCTAAGGATAGGGCAATGCCTCCTATCTATCGTGAGGAAATCGATAATCAATTGCCACCTGTTAGTGACATGGGCTTACCACCTTCCGAAATTACAATTCCAGAAATGATAAAACCACAAGGATATCATTCAGTTCATGTTGGAAAATGGCATTTGGGAGGAAGCAAAGATTTCATTCCAACCAATCATGGATTTGATGAAAGTCTTTGGATAGAGTCGGGAAGTCTGTTTTTACCCGAAAACCATCCAGACGTGGTGAATGCCAAACTCACCGATATCATGGATAGATTTGTTTGGGCAAACCTACCTTATGCCGTTCAGTTTAATGATAGTCCTCGCTTTAAACCCGATGGTCATTTGACAGACTATCTAACTGATGAAGCGGTAAAAGTCATTGAAAAAAATAAAAACCGCCCCTTCTTCTTGAATTTATCCTATTGGGCAGTGCATAGGCCTTTACAAGCCTTGCAATCCGATTATGACCAGCTTGATTACATCGAAGACCACATCGAACGAGTACAAGCAGCTATGGTGCTATCCGTAGATAGAGGTGTAGGAAAAATCCGCCAGGCTTTAAAAGATAATGGAATTGACGATAATACGATTATTATTTTTACGAGTGATAATGGTGCGCCAAGCAATCTTGGTTTACCAGACCTTAACAGGCCTTATCGTGGATGGAAAGTAACCTTTTTTGAAGGCGGTGTCCACATTCCTTTTATTGTCGGTTTTCCAAAAAGCATCCCGAGCGGGCAAAGCTATGAGGGACGTGTATCTAATGTAGATATTTTTTCAACTGTTGGCGCACTCACAGGTGCAACCTTACCTACTGACCGAAAAATTGACGGGATAAACCTTCTTCCATACCTTTTGGGCGAACAAGAAGGCGAGCCTGATCGGCCCTTATTCTGCAAGAGCGGTACGTATTCCTTCCTCATCAAAAATGGCTGGAAGCTTCAAGTGGACGAGTGGCAAGACAAAAAGTGGCTCTTTGATTTAAATACCGATCCCACTGAGCAACATAATTTGGTCGCAACAGAACCCCAAAAGTTAGCGGAATTATCCAAGCTCCGACAAGAACTTTTATCAGAACAACAATCTGAACCCATTTGGAAAGGGGCACTCACCTCACCCGTCAAAATCGATGGGACGGTAAAGGGAGCAGTGACTAGGGAGGATGAATATATTTATTGGACGAATTAATCGATAGAATTCAGAAGTCAGCGGTTAGACTGCTTCGTTGTCGGATCGCCTTCGGCTGCCAGACTTGAGACTTGTGGACGTAATAAATCTGACTTCTGACAATGAAATGGTCTGACCTCTTTTAAACCGTAAAAAAATGCTAGTAGTAGAAACTATATCAGACGGCACGAAGATGGCGCAAACCCAAACCAGGGAACTGCGGTGGGCAATGTCGGGCATCAAACGCAGATATATTTTAGCGAGAATACCACTAATATCTTCCCTAATCCCAAGGTCTATGTTGTCTTATGTCGGTAGTAACTTACCTGTCAATGGAATGATCTTACATGGTGGTGGACCGATGCATTCCGCAGGAACGATTGATGAAAATACATGCTGTGTCAACCCATTGACTTTAGATCCGAACGACCCGGATTTTATTGCCAAAACTTCTGGCGGGTTAACATATATGGAGGATGGCAGCTTTGAGCCTGCTCATCCCGAAAGAATTATTGGCAACTTCACCGCCCACAACCGCTTTTTAACCAATGTTTCAAAGGATTTTATTGGGGCGAATTTTGACCGAGCCATTATTCCTAATAAGACGACCAAGGAGAAAATTGAAGCTTACTTAGTTACCGTTCGAGAATGTGAAAAGTTGGATGGAAAGATCATTTTAGAACAAAGAGCCACATTCGCCTTTCGGTCAAAAGACTGTAAAAACCCTAATGATTGGCGTGAACCTACAAGGGACACTATCCATGGTGTTATGTTTTTTGAATGGGGCATACAAGGCCAAAAATTCACAGGAGCTATTTTGGGAGGTACTGGAAAATATGCCGGTGCATCTGGAGAGTTTCATCGAGAAAGATTGTTAGCTCCAAATTTTGCTGGTGCAGAGACTTTTCGGATTACGTTTCCGAGGTTGGAGTTACCTGATTATTATCCGCAGTAGCAATTAGAATATTAGTCTGAGCAATTCAAATTCTAATTTTTAAGCATCATCTATAATGAAATACCTTCTCCGTTTCCTATTCGCTCTTTTTTGCGTGGTAATACTCGCAATTATTTGGTTCTTTAATATACGTTCCACTGAACGGCCCTACCTAAAAGTCACACCTATAACAACCAAAGTCCATACAGCTCAAACGGCAGATTTCAACGAAGACAGGAATGCCTATTTTGGAGATCTACATGTACATACGAGTTGGTCTTTTGATGCTTTTGTATTTAATGTTAGGACAACTCCTGATGATGCTTACAATTTTGGAAAGGGAGGTGCCATTCCTCACGTCAGTGGTAAGCCAATTCAAATGAAACGACCGCTGGACTTTATGGCAGTTACTGATCATGCCGAATATATGGGCGTCATGATGCAAATGCAGGATGCCGAACATCCGCTGGCAAAGTTGGCTATGGCAAAGTTGATCAATAGTACAGATAGAGCAGCCTCCTTAAAAGCTTATGGCAAAATAGGACGAAGTATGGCTTTAAGCTGGCCCTATGAAGAATTCCTTGACAAAGACATTATTCAAACGACTTGGCAGCGGATTGTAGAAGCTGCTGACCGTCATTACGAACCCGGAAAATTCACCACCTTCCCCGCTTATGAATGGACTTCAAATCAGTCAGTGATGTTTGCAAAAGAACCATATGCACAGAATTTACACCGTAATATTGTGTTTAAAGGCGGAAAGGTTTCGGGCCTTCCTTTTTCCGCTTTTAATTCTAGTGACCCAGAAGATCTATGGGATTGGATGGATAAGGAGAGAGCTAAAGGCATTGATTTATTAGCGATTCCACATAATGCGAATATAAGTAACGGGCTGATGTATGATACAAAGACTAAAAATGGAAAAGCATTGACTGCATCCTATGCACAAACTCGTTCTCGTAATGAACCCATCAATGAGGTGGTGCAGATGAAAGGGCAATCCATGACCCATCCTATCTTATCTCCCAATGATGAATTTGCCGATTATGAACTCTATGCTTTCACCTTTTCTCAAGGCGGGATACCCCCTCCAAGTCAACCAAAACATAGCTATGTACGAGAAGCCCTGGGGAATGGATTAGCTTTTGAAAGATCTTTAGGGGCAAATCCGTTTAAATTTGGTTTTATCGGTAGCTCAGATGGACATAATGGAGCGAGTGCGGTAGAGGAAGACAATTTTGTAGGCAAATTAGGTAGCGCAGATGCTACGCCAGAAATACGTATGAATGAGATTCCACCGAGGCCCACTAAATATTTTAGCGCTGCAGGCTTAGCAGGTGTTTGGGCAAAAGAAAATACCAGAGAAGCAATCTATGAGGCCCTGGAACGAAAAGAAACATTCGCTACTTCCGGTCCAAGAATAAAACTACGATTCTTTGCAACTTGGAACTTGGAAGTAGATTCCCTAACTGGGAATGCCTGGGTCACGGAAGCCTACCAAAGTGGTGTTCCAATGGGCAGCGACTTGAATCGTCCGACGTCTACGGTCCCCCGTTCCCCTTCTTTCCTTATTCAAGCAATTAAAGATCCGGAAGGAGCAAATTTAGATCGAGTACAAGTAATTAAAGTTTATTTGGATCAAGACGGAAGTCCGCAAGAACAAATTTTTGAAGTCGCTTGGGCTGGTGTTAGAAGGGTAGATGCAAAGGGAAAACTACCCGCTATTGGCTCTACAGTTGACATAGCGACAGCTACTTATACCAATGACATTGGTGCAGTCAGTTTACAAACTACCTGG
>CAJXPD010000059.1 GCA_913057785.1 uncultured Lewinella sp.
GCAGCGCTATGTGACGAACCTGTCTGCTCGGCGCAGCCAGGCAGGAAAAAGCCGAAAAGTGGCGGAAAAAGGGGCATAACAAAACCAGATTGTCAAGTCCAAACAGCTTCTAAAAACCAAAACACTAGCTTTGGACACCCTATCTCTCAAAGACGTACGCAAACTCATTCTACACCGCCAAGGCCTTTCCGGGCAAGCTCAACCTAAGGGCGTCGCTGAAACCTTAAGGCAGATCCAACAAATCGGATATGTCCAGATCGATACCATTTCTGTGATCGAAAGGGCCCATCATCACATTTTAAAGAGCCGAATTCAAGATTACAATTCCTCCTTCCTCCAACAATTAGAAGAGAATCGATCTGTCTTCGAATATTGGGCGCATGCGGCTGCCTATATGCCGATAGAAAACTACCGCTACAGCTTGCCACGCAAACGAGATTTCCAGAGTGGAAAAGAGCAATGGTTTAAGAGAGATACTAAGACCCTAAATTACATCCTTGACCGGCTAAAAGCAGAAGGCCCGCTGCAGTCCAAAGACTTCAAACCGGTCGCTGTCAAGAAGAATTCCAATGGCATGGATTGGTCCCGCAATCCCATGAATCAAGCGCTGCGTCAGCTTTTCATGCAGGGGCATATCATGATTTCGGCAAGAAAGGGTTTCCAAAAGGTATATGATATCACGGAAAGAGTTGTTCCAATACACATTGATCAGACCCATCCTTCTCAAGAAGAGTATCTCCAGCATTTGATTCTTCGAGATATTCAAGCGCATGGCATCCTCAAGCCAAAAGAAATGGGCTATCTCCTACGCGGTACTTCTAAACTCATCCAGCAGCAGCTGACTCAGATGGTAGAGGCTGGTACCTTGGTTCCCATATGGGTAGAGAAGCAAGGTCAAACCCAATACTATACTACGGCTGAACTACTAGAAGGTATCGGGGACCTGAAGCTCCGGAAACGGCTGCACATCCTTTCCCCCTTTGACAATTTACTGATTCAGCGTCAACGGATGGAAGAACTCTTTGATTTCAGCTACACGCTTGAATGTTATGTGCCAGGTCCCAAACGGCAAGTCGGCTACTTTGCCTTGCCGCTATTGTATGGCGACCGATTTGTAGGAAAAATCGACCTTAAAGCTGACCGCAAAAGAAAGGTATTGATGATCCAAAATCTCGTTTGGGAACCCAAACTTAGACAACAGGAGAAAATGGAAGGGTTGCTGGAAAAAAGTCTGGCTAAGTTCGCCGCCTTTAATGGTTGTGAAAGCGTCGAGTAGATAAGAGGTAATATTAAGAATCAAACCAATCATAAATTTCTTTAGCCCAAATTTCAGCTACACAAAAGCTCTCACTATCTTACATAGTGAACGAACACATACCGCCCTCGCGCAGCTTCTAACCTATCTCTATACCGTTAATCTCTGACCGCTGACCCTCGTGGTAGCTGCAATCACTGCCGTATGTATTTGAGAATATCCTCTTCATGCCTCTGTTTAGTTTTACTAATTCTACCATGGTCTTTACCAGCACAAGTTGAAGTCTCAAGCGAAATCTTTCGAGATAGTGTGCAGGTCATTTTGGAGCAGTTTGCCCAAGAAGCACCGGAAAAAGTACTGTTCTTGCAAGAAACCCAGCGTTGGTGCTTGAAAGAGGCACGAGCGGATGCCATCGATGAGGCTTGGTTGATGCAATTACAGGATGCCTTTTATGCAGATATCAAAGCCTATTGTAGATTTTACGGCTGGCGCTATTTGGTGAACTGGCGCGCCTTGCTGGCCAAAGCTGCACGCGAAACCTTTTGGGGCACCTCCTATCTTTGTAATCGCACCTACAATTACTTTGGTATTCGGGCTAAGGCCAAGCCCTGGATCTGTGATTCCTTTGGTTTTTGTGAAACGATCGAAAAGAATGACCCCGATCTCGCCGCCTTCGCTATTTTCTCCAACTTTGAATCTTCCCTCTGGATGTTTATTCATACCATTTACAGTCGGCATTACCTAGACCGACTGCCCGACCTGGGGAGTCGGGTCGTTGGAGCGATAGAATTTGAACGTCGTTTTGGTTTTCACTATTGGGAAGGGTTTGACCGAGGCTTTACTTTCCCGCAAGAGTTGGGATCTAGACAGTACTCTATTGAGGAGACCCTAGCCACTTGGAGTGGTCATGAGATCAATAACCTCTGCGTCAACTGTTCTTGGGAAACGGATTTGAAATGGATTGAAAAGGTTAATCACACGGCTGGTCGTACCCGATAGATTTCATTTTTGCCTATCACCAAACACCGGATTTGTCAAAGAACTATTTACTTTGTGTGTAAAAATTGGAACTCCTTCTCCAATTAGGCGGCTTGCAAGCCATCCTGCTTGCACTAATGCTCTTCTTTCGTACCTCGGCAGCTAAGACCGGAAGAAAATGGCTAGCTTGGCTCCTACTAGCGCTAGGTATAGCCAGTATTTTCCATGCCTTGGATGAGCTCTCCTTCTATCTGGAATTCCCTCATTTGATCCGATTAAACTGGGGCTTGCCCTTGTGCTTTGGTCCTTTACTGTACCTCTACGTTCGCCAATTGACGGAGCCTAGCGTGAAATTAAGTCAGACAGACTTTCAGCATTTTTCTCCCTATATCCTTAATCTACTCTTGCTTTTTCCCTTTCTTCTCCAAGATGGAGAAAGTAAGATTCAGGTACTGGATTATTTCACCGCCATCATCAGTAGAGGCACAGATATTTACCGCACCTACTATTATATCCTGCATATTGGAATCGCCTACTGGGGATGGCATTATACCTTGAAATGCCTCCCTTTGCTCAATAACTACCGAGATCGCTTATTGGCCAACTACAGTGATATTGAAAAACGCCAACTGAATTGGATGCAAAGCATTGTCTATGGCTTTATGGGGCTCTTTACACTCTTTGTACTAAGTTTAGCCTTAAATCTTAGTACCACCTACCCCGACTTTGATTACGAACAATATTTCTACTTCGGGAGCTTTGTATTAGTTTATTGGATGACCTTCAAATCTGTAAAGCTTGAAGGAGATACCCTCCCTTCGCATGCTCAGGTTCCCACCACCACTAGCACCCTTAAACCAGCAGAAGTCGACACCAAACAGAAGGATCAATTGCTAGAATACATGCGTACTGGAAAACCCTACCTAAATAGTGAATTGACCGCTGTGGATCTAGCCCAAGCACTCGGTTTCACCCGCCACCAACTCTCAGAAGTTTTAAATGAGCAATTGGGCAAGAACTTCTATGACTTCATCAACACTTATCGAGTCGATGCTTTCAAGTCCCATTTAGTAAATCCAGCCTTTGCCAATTACAATCTTCTAGGAATTGCGCTTGAATCTGGTTTCAAATCCAAATCCTCTTTTAATGCGATTTTCAAAAAGATGACCGGCATGACACCCAGCCAATACAAGAAGGGCTTATCCAGGCCATAATGGTAGCAGAGGTAGAAGACAGAAGACTGGGGTCAGAAATCAGATTTCCGTAGAAAGTGGAACGCGCCAGAAAGGCATAATTCCCAGCCCTCCCAATTCAACATTCTCCATTCAACATTCAACATTAAAAATTATCCATTAAAAGTGTCCATTTCGGCCGAGCTGGTCGATTCACGACTGGATTTCCCGCAGTTTTGGCAGGTCAACTGATTTAATCACCAAGCAGCTGTTGTCAAGTTGCATGCTATTACAACAGCCATTTCAATTTCACTCGAATGAAAGAATTACGCCTTCTTATGGCCAGCTTCCTGGTCGCAGCCCTTACCTTAGTTCATGGTCAATCCAACAAATTAATGCTAGAACCCTACACCTTTACCAATATGAAGGGCGAAGAGGTAGCTGCCGAATTGGGTAAATTCAGCGTACCTGAAAACAGAGAAAAGCCAAGCGGTAATTCAATCGAACTGCAATTCGTCCGATTCAAGAGTACCAATCCTAATCCTTCTTTCCCTATCGTCTACCTAGCTGGTGGACCAGGTGGATCTGGTACTGGAACGGCCAAAGGCCCTCGCTTTGAACTCTTCATGGCCTTGCGCGAAGTGGCAGATGTAATCGCCTTTGATCAAAGAGGAACGGGCCTATCCAATCCAATTCCTCCTTGCAACCAGAGTACCCCTTTCCCCCTCAATGAGCCAGGGACGCAGGAAGCCTACGTCAAGCACATCCAGGCCAACACCAAGAAATGCCTAGATTTTTGGAAGGAGCAGGGTTTCGATTTAAGTGGATACAACACCAATGAAAGTGCAGATGATCTGGAAGAACTGCGCAAAGTATTGGGTGTAGAAAAGCTAAATCTATGGGGCATCAGCTATGGTTCTCATCTTGCTTTTGCTGCTGTAAAAAGGCATCCAAACAGTTGGAATCGAATTGCACTGGCCGGACTCGAAGGCCCCGATCACACCATTAAACGTCCCGCCTACAATCAAGCCTTCCTGGAGTACCTCGCTAGCAAAGTAAAGGCCGATCCCCAGGCAAGTAAAGTATACCCCGATGTATTGGGGAGTATGCAGAAGGTACTAGCTACGCTAGAAGCTGAACCGGTTCTTACGAAAGCGAAACACCCACAGACGGGCATGGAGTTCGATGTAGCTATTAGCAAATTGGACCTGCAATTGGCTACTTCCTTTTTCATGCTAAAGAACCCTCAAAACTCCAAGGACCTACCCTTGATCTATCACCAGTTGGAACAAGGCGATTTTAGCACGCTTGCAACTTGGGTGGGGGGAATAAAGATGTACGCAGGTCGGGTATCAGCCATGTCATTTGCCATGGATGCTATGTCTGGAATTTCTGCTCAAAGATGGGAACTGATTCAAGAAGAGGCCAAAACAGCCTTGCTTGGTCGCACCACAAATTTCCCTTTTCCCGATGTAACAGCCGGAATGGACCTACCCGACCTAGGCGATGAATTCCGTCAGAATCCCGTATCAAGCATCCCAAGCTTATTCTTTAGTGGCACCTTGGATGGACGCACCTACCTACCCAGCGCTAAAGAATTGATCAAGGGCTTTGAGAATGGAATACATGTAGTGATAGATGGAGCTGGTCACGACCTCTTCCTGAGCACGCCAAAGGTTAAAGAACTTTTGCTGGATTTCTTCGCAGAAAAGGCCGTGAGTTCCCAAACAATAGACATTCCAATGCCCATATTCACACTCCCTAAAAACAAATAGGATGGAAGCCCTTATCAGCAGAATTCATCCCCTGTTCCGGGTGAGCTTTTTAGCACTTCTTATCATGGGAATGGTATACGCTTATCACAATTACAAGGTATCCGAAGAAGTCCGAGAAATCACACCTTTCCATGCTATTAAAGTCGATGGCCTGATGAATGTCTATCTTCAAAAGGGAGAGATAGAACAATTGAGGGTAAGAGCAGATGATCATATTCTGCCACAGGTCAAGACTAGGGTGGAAGATGGTGTACTTAAAATCTATACGGAAGGCCTGATTAGAGGAGAGCGGATCAAAGACGCCTTTGTCACTTACGTTCAGCTCGATTCTTTGCATGCTGCTGGCGTAGGAACTTTGACAAGCCGGGGAGTGCTTCCAGTGGATTCTTTTCTTCTCCGAGCGAGTACGGCAGCAGAGGTTCGTCTCCAGATCCAGGGACAATCATTGGACTTGCAAATGCACGATAACGCCAATGTGCAGTTAGCCGGAGCGGTTCAATCGTTCAACTGCCAGCTCGAACACCATGGAGATCTCATGGCTTACAACCTCAAGACGAATAAGGCAAATGTCCAGCTGCATACCGGACCGCAAAGTCCAGGAATTGCCCGGGTTCATGTACTCGACTCTCTTTGGGCCGACGTAAAGGGACCTCGATATCTCTACTACATGGGAGAGCCTCGATTTGTGCAAAAAAACGCGGAAGGAGAAGGTAAGGTGTTGAAAAAATAGCACCGCATCATAGGAAGAAACTCCTAGCTAAATCGTTTTGCTGCTGTAGATTAGAGATTCAACAGCTTCTTGTTACATTTGTGGAGAAGGCACGGAAAGGAAACACAAGATGAATTCCTCCCAGTATCGCTCACTCGTTCCCTCCTTCGGCGCCTTCTCCATCCCCAAAAGATGCACTTAATCTAATCAACGAAAAGTATGCAGCGCAAGATCAACTTCTCTTCTAGCATCACTGCTTTGTTTTTGCTAGCTAATTTCCTCTGTCAACCTTTCTCAACCTTTAGTCAAATCAAAGGCCTGGATCTTTGGCTAGACCAGGAAATGCCCAAAGTCATCGATCGACACCGGGCATTTGTAAGCCTACCCAATGACGCTCACTTTCCAGAAGATATGGTCAAGAATGCCGAATGGCTCAAGCAAGAATTTGAACAACGAGGATTAAAGGTCGACATCCTGGAGGCAGGGCCAGTCCCCGTAGTACTCGCCGAGAAAAAGGTGGATGCGGCTCTACCCACCGTTTTGTTTTACTTCCACTATGATGGGCAGCCCGTTGCCCCATCCAAATGGGATCAGAAACACCCTTTCACTCCCGTACTGAAAATGAAAAATGAGGAAGAACAGTGGGAAATCATAGATTGGTCCAAAATCGAGGAGGACTTCGATCCAGATTGGCGCATCTTCGGGCGGGCTGCAGCGGATGACAAGGGTCCGATTAGCATGATGCTAACCGCATTCGACTTTATAAATACCCACGACCTACCACTCGCCTTTAATGTCAAGATTCTTTTCGATGGGGAAGAGGAAAAAGGATCAGATGGCCTGCTCAGTACACTTGATCAATATAAAACTAAATATGCAGCCGATAAGCTCATCATCATGGATGGCCCGGCTCACCCTAGCAACCGCCCTACGCTAACTTTTGGCTGCAGAGGCATTGCTAGCGGCACGCTCACGGTCTATGGCCCAAAAGTCCCGCAACACAGTGGGCATTTCGGTAACTACGCGCCCAATCCCGTTTTCCGTATGTCGCATTTGCTGGCAAGCATGAAAAGCGAGGACGGCAAAGTGATCATCAAGGGTTTCTATGATAATATTAAACTAGATAAAGGAACGCGTGCCATTCTAGCCGCTGTTCCTGACAATGCGGGTATGATCAACAACCGTATTGGTATTGCCAAACCGGAAAGCGTCGGACAGAATTACCAAGAATCACTTCAATATCCGTCCCTTAACGTCAGAGGAATGTCCTCCGCCTGGATCGGCCGACAAACTCGCACCATCGTTCCTGATAAGGCAGTAGCACAGATTGGAATCCGTTTGGTGCCGGAAACTGACGGCGACCATCTTCTCGATCTCCTTAGAGAACACATCAAAGACCAAGGATATTACCTAATCGACCGAGAGCCTACCGAGGAAGAGCGGCTGGAACACGAGAAGATAGCTACTTTTGTAGGCAGTAAATGGGTAAATGCCTTTCGAACAGAAATTGAATCTAGCACTGGGCAATGGCTAACCTCCGCCTTGGAAGGAACTTTCAATAGCCCGCCAGTCAATATCCGAATCATGGGCGGCACGGTACCCGTCACTCCCCTAATCGAAGCATTGGGGGTGCCGGCGGTTATTGTTCCCATGGTCAATATGGATAACAATCAACATAGCCCAAATGAGAATCTCAGACTTGGGAATCTTCGCACGGGCATAAAGACCTGTTTAGCGATCTTGACGACAGCTATCCCTAATCCCTGATCAGGATACACAACCTTTTGTACGAAGCTAGAGTTGTTAGCTTAAGTACTGTGACAAAAGCAGATTTAAATTAGGAATATGGTATTTAATATAATCTTAGTAATAGCCATGCTGCTGCTGGTGAGCTTCATCTTCTGGCTAAACGGCGAACCCAAGCTTTCCCAGGAGGTGGAGGCGATGATCCAGAATCGATTGAAAGAAGATCCCCCCGAATTGATCCTTGGAGAAACGGGTTTTACTGAAAACAACGGTGTCAAACTCTGGTATGAGATACTGAATCCTGGTCCGGAAACCAAAGAAACGGTTTTGCTAGTGATGGGGCATTCTACCTCAGGAATCAGGTGGCCCAAGTACCTTTACCAACCTATGATCGATGCTGGCTACCGGGTGATTCGGTATGATAACAGAGGGGTAGGACGATCCGATTGGGTGAAAAATTGGAGTGTAAGGAATGCCTATACCATTCATGATATGGCGGGGGATGCCTTGGCCGTGCTAGATGCGACAGGTGTACAGCAAGCTCACCTCTTTGGGGTATCGATGGGAGGCATGATTGCCCAGCAGGTGACGATTGATCGGCCCGAACGTGTCCTATCGCTGACCAGTATTATGTCCACAGGCTGGATGAACGATCCCCAACTACCTTTTGTACCCAGGCCTACTTTTCGCGCGGCTATCAAACTGGGGATCCGCTATCGCTTAAAACCCAATGAAGAGAGTTTTTTACGATACGCGGCTAATGCTACTCTATTATTGAAAGGAGATGACCCTGCTGAACCCAATATCAATTTTTCTTTAATCTCGAATCAATATCTGTGGCGAAAGCACGGCGGATATAATGTCAAAGTAGGTCAACAGCATACGGCAGCGGTTAAAGGCGGAGGATCGCGCTATGAGGGATTGCAAAAGATTGATCGACCTACCTTGGTGATCCACGGAGATGGAGATCCTCTAGTTCCTGTTGAACACTCGCAAAAATATGGACCGATGATCCCCAATGCTAAGGTGGAAATCATTCCTGAAATGAGTCATCGCCTAGCCGAATACTATATGCCTCATATTCTGGAATTATCTTTCGAAAACTTTCGCCAAGGTGCGGCAAAAATGATCGCCAATGGAGACCTATAGAGGATTGGTAATGGCCCAGGAAGTCGATTCCAATGGACACATGAATGTCCAGTTCTATACCACTAAATACGATATGGCTTCGGGACAATTCTTGGCCAAGCTAGGCATTGACTACCAAGAACAGAAGCGCCGGAAGTTGGGGTTTGCCTATGTTGAAATGACGATTCGTTACATGAAGGAAGTGATGGAGGATGACCCCATTCACATTGAGACGATTGTGCGTGGTGTCTCTACTAAGGTAGTCAGCATTGAACATTACATGAAGCATTCTTCCACTGGAAAATTGCTCTCTACGGCACTAGCAAAATGGGTTGTGTTTGATCAAGTAGAGAGAAAGGCCGTGGTACTGGAGGATGAATTTAGGGTTCAGCTGGAACAGATGATTCAAGAAGATTAGTAAAGCCGTTGAACGGAAAAAGACGAGTCTTTGAGTACCACCATTATCACCATCGGAATTAGTATTATCGCGATCTTCCTCGTCTTTATTCTCAATAAAAAGGAAAAGGAGCGCAGCAATTACTACTTACTAATGATCAATGTGCTACTTGGGCTGATGCTCTTTACCGAGTATTGGATTCGGGAAAATATCACTGCATTCAACTACTTCCTGCACGTCAATATATCCTTTTGGCTTTTTTCGCTGTACCTCCTGTATGCTCTAAACCTAATTGATCAACGGCTCAAATCGCACACCCCAATTTGGTGGGTCTTCATTTTCTCCCTTCCCTTTACCTTGCTCACGGCTTGGGATGTGTTGTGGCTCCAGCCAAGCGCTGAAATCCTCAGTGAACGTTACCGCAACCCAAGTATCGTCTACCACTTTTTCTTCAAATTACACATGCTATTTGTCATTGGGGTTGGTTTCTGGTTATTGCATCTACTTCGAAGTTTTGAATCCAAATTGAAATTGGAGTTTTCAAATATTGAAGATTTGAGAATGCACTGGTTGAGGAATTACACCCTGGTACTGATGGGGCTATACGGCTTTTCTCTAGTCGCTTTCCTGATCTACAACTTTGGTTTTGTAAGCCAGATCGACTCTGTTTATCTCGTGGTGAATGCCCTTACCGTTATTGCGGTATTTTATCTAAGCTTCAATGGCATTAGAGAATACAATCTGGCGCAGTTCATTGATGCTTTCCATCCTCCCGCTGAACCCTCCCAACCAACTCCGCAAGCCAAAGCCAAATATGAATCCTCCACCCTATCCGCCAAAGATATTGAAGAACTATATAGTCAACTCGAAGCCCTCTTCGTGCGTGATCAACTTTTCACCGAACCACAACTGAAGTTAGCTCAAGTAGCAAAAGAACTGAAACTAAGTCCACATCATCTTTCGCAGGTTATCAATACCAAATTTGGCCGACCCTTTTACGAATTTGTAGCTCACTATCGTGTAGAGGCATTAAAGTCCAAACTCATCGATCCCAATCTCCAACACCTCACCATTTTGGCCTTGGCCCTAGAGGTCGGATTCAACTCCAAGGCATCGCTCAATCGCATCTTCAAGGCACACACTGGCCTAACCCCTTCCCAATATCAGAAGACCCATCTCCCAACATGAGTCCCAAATCCCAGTATTGTAGGTCTCATTTCCTCGCATAAGACGAAGATTTCGCAGAAACACCGCTATTTGGCCGTAAATCTAAACTTTGTCAAATGAAGCGTTCATTCGTAAGTCAACTCATTGCTGTTCTATTTTTTGTTTTAGCTATTACTGGGATATTAATGTACATCAACCCCTTCAGTAAGGCGACTACGGTCTTACATATCACCACGGGTTTTCTTTTCATCATTGGGATCGGCTTCCATTTGGTGAATAATGTTAAAGCCTTGTTCAACTATATCAAAGGCCCAAAGAAGCGAAAAACCTACCTCAATCCAGCCTTTCTAGGCATGACTATTGGGGTGCTCTTGCTAGTCGGTATCAGCAAATTTGATCTGCCGCCACTAAAACAGCTATATGCCTTGGGGGAACATTTTCAGGGTAATACCGAAGTGCACTACAAGCTCATCCAAACCAATACCGAACTAGCAGGGCAAGCCCTTGGTGTAGAGGTACTGATGGGAAATCCTAGTCACACCCCTACCCTAGCCATTTGGGTAGAAGATGCACAAGGAAATTACCTACAAGATCTATACGTGAGTCAGAAGCTAGCCCAAGAAAAATTCATCAATTTTCAGCACAAACGACGGCCAGAAGCCCTTCCCGTATGGTCACACCGAAGAGCGGTGGAGGCAGCGGATGGCCTTTTTGTCCCAGATCAAGACAATCCCATTGCAGATGGTATGACGGGCGCCACCCCCACCACTAGCTGGATCCTGCAATCACAACTCAACTCCGCTACCGATAGCATCCGAATATTCATGGAAATTAATCAATCCTTTGACTGGAATTCCTATTATCACCCGGAAGCTTTCCCCGACGATCCAATCTACAGCGGACCCGGCAAGGTGGGACAGCCCGCCTTGATCTACGGCACTAAGGTCATTAGCCTAAAGGAGGCGGGAATAGAAAAGATGCAACTACTGGGTCGGGCGCATCACTCCGGTCAAGACGGGGAAATTCGCACAGATTTGGAGCAAATGACAACGGCCCTTGAGATGGTAGATCGGGTGTTGGTGGAGGTGCCAGTGGCTAAGAAATATAGCCTGCTAACCCAATAATCTTCGTAGCTGCTCTCACTGTAAGAGGTTACCCATCTATCCCTGTCGGAGTATGTCAGCTGGATTCGTTTTCATCACCTGTAGCATTTTCAAACCTAGGGTCACTAGGACCACGATCAGCGTACTCACTGCCGCCAACACGAGCAGCGGCATACTCATCCCTGCATGGATATTGTATATACCGTTGAGCATTTGAAAGGCGAGCCAGGAGCCTAGGGTACACCCCAGAAGGATACCAGCAGCAATTATCCATAGATAGCTCTTGTTGAGTAACAGAGCTAGGTTTGCCATATTCGCACCAAATAACCTTCTGATGGCAATCTCCTTGTTCAACTTCAGTGCATTCAAGGAGATGAGGGCGAATAAGCCAGTAACCGTCAGCAGGAAAGTAACCAAGGCTATGATCAACATGAACCATTTGATATTGCTAGTGAGCTGGATCGATTGTGCCCAGAAGTCGTCCTGAAAGTAGTGCTCAAAAGGACGCATTGGAAATTGGGTTCGCCATACTTCCTCTGCTTTCGTACGAACAGCAAGCAGATCTTCTCCAGTCGTTTTCAGCGCCAGATATTCAAATTGATTTGGCCTTCCTAGCCTGAAGACTAAGGGGCGTAGGGGATCGTGAAATCCATCTTGCATGAAGTTTTGCACAACCCCGACAATCTGGAAGCTGAGGGTATCAAAAAACGTGACGCGCTGACCGATTGGATCACTATGTGGGAAAAAATCAGCTGCGAATTTTTCATTAACCAGAAGTGAATTTTCAAATTCTGATTGCAGCGCATAATTAAAGCCACGCCCTTGCTTAACCCGAAAGTCCATTAGCTCTAAATACCCCTCCCCTATAATCATGTATTCCACCTCCCCTTTTTCACCATTGACAGAACACTCAAAGCGGGGACAAGAATCTCCAATATGCGAATGCACCCCAGCACTGGCCAGAATCCTGGTATCCTTATCTAATTCATTCTTCAAAACCGTAAAGGTAGATTCGTCTGAGGTAACTACGGCTTGTACCCCTGTACGCTCAAAGCCGAGATCTGCCGTCTGTTGAAAATGGGCATTCCGGGCGAAGGTAAAACCAGCAATTAGGGCAATTAAAGATATTGCCACCTGTAAGCCGATTAGGCCTCTTGACACCCAATTCGATCCACCGAACTTAACCTTCCCCTGAAATACGCTCTTCGGATTGAAGGAACTAATGTAAAAAGCGGGATAGGCTCCTGCCAGGAGTGTCGAGAGAATTACAGTTCCTACTAAGAACAGCAGCAATGGCCAATTATCCAACAATGATAATTGTAAATCTAGAAAGGAATAAAGCTGGTTATAGATACCCAGAACATAGTAGGCAAGTGGTAGTGCAATGATAAGCGAAGCAAAAGAGATCAAAAAGGATTCCAGCAACAGTTGCTGAATCAATTGACCTTGAGAGCCTCCTAAGACTTTCCTCACCCCGATTTCCTTCAATCTCTTTCCCGATAGGGCTACGGTGGTATTGGCAAAATTCAGGCAAGCGCAAAGAAGAAGCAGTATAGCCATCAAGACATTCATCCAAATGGCTGAAGTAGGCATACTTTCTTGTAAGGCTTCCCATCGATCGATTCGGCCTTCGTACGCCATTTCTTTGAAAGGCTCTAAATGAAAGCTTTTGCTATCAAATTGCGGCAATGCCTTTTGGTGAGCCGGTACCTGAGCATTTAACTCTTCCCGAATCTGGGATATAGCAGCGGCTTGGTCGATGATCAAAAAAGTAGCATCCTTCCATTCTTTCCAATCGTTGGATAAAGGAACGCTTCCGTTGGGGCGAACCTGGTTGGCTGGATGTGTTAGAAATCCAAATTGGATACTTGAATTCAAGGGAGGGTTTTTGAGTACCCCACTGATGACCAACTCTCGCCGTCGATCATCATCAGCGTAAAAATTCAGCGTTTTTCCTATCGGGTTGCTAGTGCCAAAGTACTTCTTGGCCATTTTTTCCGTCAGGAGGACCCGGTTGGGGCGATTAAGCTCTGCTACGCCATTGAGCAATTCAAAGTCAAACCAGTCAAGAAATGCAGGACTGGTAAAATGAACACGTTCCGCATAGGTGTTTTCTCCTCTATTCACATTTACATTCCATGCATCGATCGAGACCGCCTCGACAACGGCCGGATGGCTAGACCTCGCCACCTCTTCCAGTGGAGCTGGACTAACCCCATACATATCAAGCGTACTCGATTTGATGGTAGTGATCCGGTAAATCTTGTCAATCTTTCCGTGAAATTGATCGAAATCGTAGTTAAACTTCCAATTGACATAGGCTACAATGCACAAGGTGAGGGCCAAACTCAAGCCCAAGAGGTTGATGAAGAGGTAATTCAAGTGGCGGCCCAGATGACGAGCAGCCGTTTTGAAATAGTTTTTCAGTAAATGCCAAGATAGGGTATCCATAAAGCCGGGTGTTTTTACTTGAGCTAATCGGATCGTCTTGAGGGCTTCGATCCAGAAAATCCGCTTCGCATAGGCAAGACCCCGATTTTCCGCCCGCCAACGGAAGGCTTCGTGCAAGTCACCTTGTACTTCCTCTAGATATTCCTTTGGGCAGATCCTTTCGACGAACCAATCCGCCCATTCGGGGGGCTTAGGAATGGCCATATTTCAGATTTGGGATGATGACGGTTGACCACAAACGGGATTTTGTTTCCTGTATCTCCTTGATCGCGTAATAACCTGCCGGTGTTGCCTGATACAATCGTTTTCGGCGGCCCCCTCGCTCGGCAGTGGGCTCTCCAAACTTAGATTTCACCCAGCCTTTCTTCTCCATTCTCTTCACCACTACGTGAATAGCAGGTAAGGAAATGGACAGTCCAAATATAGATTCATATTGTTGCATGATCTCTACCCCATGACATTCCTCCTGCTGCAGCAAAATGATTAGAATAATCTCTTCCAGTGAGCCCTTCAGTTCCATTTTATTAACAAATGTTTAAGTAACCAGTCTTCAATATTATTA
The DNA here is from genome assembly GCA_913057785.1 of uncultured Lewinella sp. Taxonomy (GTDB): domain Bacteria; phylum Bacteroidota; class Bacteroidia; order Chitinophagales; family Saprospiraceae; genus DT-111. The sequence continues at coordinate 14,444 of CAJXPD010000059.1, forward strand.
ATAATTGTTTAAAATATAAAGCTAAGCGGAAAGATTTTGTCTGATTTAAGCGCATGTGGCCATGAAAGAGGTCAGGAAGGAAGGAAAATGCGAAGGGTTAGTTTCCAGCGGAATAGGAAAAGAGGTAGCGATTTCTGGAGAGCAGTAAAGACCTAGGAGGAAATGAATCCTGGACAGACTTTACAGCTGCCCAGGAAAAAGTTTATTCTAATGTCCCATCTGCACCCCAAGTTGAGAGAAGATGCCGGGGATTCCCCCATCAGCTGGCACATCGACCTCGCACCTCACGACTTTCCCACCTTCCACTACTATGGTAAGATGTTCGACTGGGTTTTTCCAGGACTTGTTCGTAGCAGATATCACGCCCAATCCCAAGAAACTCAAGTCCCAATCGCCAGTATGACGACCTTGCATTTGTACTTTTCCTTCGAAAACAGTCTCGGATTGTGCACTAATCACCATATTGTTATCATGCTCCGTGTTAGCTTGAAGCATACTCTTGATCCAGGCTTTGTAAGCGGCTCGATCTAAAGGCTCAGGAGCAGGGCCTAATAACTGGAAGTTTTCAGCGGTCAATGCTTCAAAAGTGGCCCAATCACCAACTTTGGTGGATTCACCCCATTTCTGAACGATTTCAAGATTCTTCATTTCGCTAGATTTTTGATTTTTGGAAGGATTAGTGTCTTGCGCCTTTAGGTCTGTAAGTGGACGCAAGGCCAGCATCTGACTGACGCTTCAAAGATATAGGGTGAGCGTATCGGACACCGGAAATATCTTCCCAATGGCTGATATCTTTTCCGAAGGCCGGGTAATCTTTACCGAAGGAAAAAGCGAAACTAGATATTACGAAGATCCGGTTTAGGCAAGCAATTCTTGACTGATAGCTTCGGCAGCCTTCCTACCCGCATACATGGCTGCATTAATCGAACCATTCAGCAAGTGATCTCCTGCTACAAAGAGGCCCGGTCTAAGTTTTGTTTTCCCCGCACCTAGTTGATTGATCACCTGGGTTTGGTCTGGCAGGGCATAGTGGACCTTTCGAGTATGAAGATGTTTCCACTCCTCAGTAGCTTTGCCAAACCAAGTGTCCAGCTCCTTTCGAACCATTTTCTCTAGATCGGCTGGCGGCAGATCCGCTGCCCCCAGCACTGATATGGAGATCAAATGCTGTCCAGCTGGTGCATAACCTGCGGATACCTGACTGATTGTGCAGATATTATTAGTAATTCGATCCCGTCTGGTGTTTAATGCAATGAGGGCTTGCTGGATGGGAGGCGCTTCTGCGCTGAAGTGAAGATGAGTGGTGCTTCGATGTTGAGTACGTACCGACGTCAGTTCTTTCACTAGTCCGGTAGCTTCTGTAGCTACTAGAATATGAGGAGCGGTGAAGCTGGAGCCATCTTCTAGTTGTACGTTCTGCCCTTCAATTCGGCTCACTTTGGTTCCAGTCGTAATTGAGTTTTGCGGTAAGGGATTGGCCAATTGCTTGGGGATTTCTTCCATACCCAAGACAGGTACTGCGGCATGTCCCGATCCAAACATTTTGAAGACGAAATCAAACATGCGCCGACTGGTAGACAAATCACGCTCCAGGAAAATGCCCGAAAAGAACGGGGCAAAGAAGGACTCAATCATTCTATCGCTGAAGCCGTATTCCTGACGTAGGGCTTGAGCCGTTGACATCTCTTCTCTTTGAAACACTTGCTCAATAGACGTGCTTGAGAGGGATAGATTCAGTCGTAGAATCTTCAACTTATCCATCAGCGAACCTGCCCGTGAAAAGAGAGTTGGAAATAAGCTGGAAATATCTCTTATTGGGTCTCCTATGCGGTCCTGCTTTCCATCAGGATATAAGAGCAAGGCCCCCGGCTTAAAATGGCGTAATCTCAATAATTCATAATCCAATAGGGCCTGCGCTTCGGGGTAAGCTGTCAACAATACTTGGAAACCATGATCAAATCTAAAGCCATCAATCACATCCGTCTTCACTCTCCCTCCTACCCGATCGCTCGCCTCTAGTAACAAAAAATCTATTCCGCTTGCATGCAACTGCCGAGCGGCCGTTAACCCGCTCAATCCTCCACCAATAATGATAACCCTTGGTCTCATGAATTCCGTTTTATAACGAAACTCAAAGTGTGCTTAGAAGTTCACTAAATAAGATTATTCTCAAACCTTTCTTTCTTTTTTCGGTTAGAGTAGTGCCCGCTGCAGAAACCTTCAACAAAATTAATCGTGATGCGAAATGCATACGCTGCAATCGAAAACAAGCAAAGGCCCCTCATTACCATTCGTTTTACGGGACAAGCTGCGACCGATGAAAGTTTTCAGCAGTATCTCAATGATCTGGAAAGCTTATACGACGCTAAGCAACCCATTTCTTTGATCTTCAATGCTGAAAAAGCTGTCTTACCGAAGTTCAAGCACCAGCAACAACAGGCGCAATGGTTGAAGGACAAAGAAGCGCTGATGCGGACGTACTGTCGCGGCACAGCCTACGTAATCCAAAGTGCTGTTATCCGCTGGGTATTAAAGGCAATTTTTGCCTTACAAGCTCAGCCTGTGCCTTATGCCATCGTTGATACGCAACAGGCTGCGGAAGCATGGGCAGAAGATCAACTCATGCAGAAGCAGTAGCCATTCTTCTATAAATCACCCTGGAAAAACTCGGATACAAGAGGTTAAAAATTGCCTGATAGGCATTTCAACTTTAGGCATTTATCTCGAATTAAAGATGCCTGAGAAGCTGATGTATTACTTCATGTTTCCTCCCCAAATTCTGGAACCACCACCTAAAGAATAACCTTTTTTGAATCCTATTAGAGGTCTATCACACCCTTTCTTAGCAAGATAGGCTTTAGTGGTATTCGTTAATTCAATCAAATTTTGACATCATGAAAAGGAATTTGGTAAATCCATTTCTCTTTGCGCTTATTCTTTGTTTAGGTTTGAGCTCCTGCGCAGAAGCTCCTAAAAACATCGTTGAGACAGCTACCGCTACAGAATCTTTAACTACCCTAGTTTCAGCACTACAAGCTGGTGAGCTCGTAGAGACTTTAAATGGTGAAGGGCCCTTTACGGTCTTTGCACCTACCAATGATGCCTTCGCCGCTTTGCCTGAAGGCACGCTGGAGAATCTGTTGAAACCTGAAAATAAAGAACAATTACAGGCGATCTTGAAATATCACGTTGTGGCTGGCAACATTTTATCTTCAGCCTTATCCGATGGCCAAAAAGCCGCTACGGTACAAGGTGAAGAAATAACCGTTGATTTATCTGATGGCGTAAAAATCAATGGAGCCACTGTTACATCGGCAGATATCTCTACGGCTAATGGTACGGTACACATTATCGACCAAGTGATCCTACCTCCTTCCATGACAGCAGAGGAGCCTAAAACCATCGTTGATTTGGCAGTAGGTACCGAAAACCTATCTACCCTAGTAGCCGCAGTTCAGGCTGGTGGTCTGGTAGAAACACTTAGCGGCGACGGCCCTTTTACTGTCTTTGCGCCTACCGACGAAGCTTTTGCAGCTCTTCCTGAAGGTTTATTAGAAGATTTATTGAAACCAGAAAACAAGGATAAGTTAGTTAGTATTCTAACTTACCATGTGGTAGGTGCCAAGGTCATGTCTACCGATTTGTCGGACGGACAGAAAGCAGCTACCGTACAAGGCGAGGAAATCTCCGTTGATTTATCTGATGGGGTAAAAATAAGCGGTGCCACGGTGGTGACTCCGGATGTAGAGGCATCTAATGGGGTAGTACATGTGATTAACCAGGTTATCCTACCCCCATCCATGCAATAATACACAAATTGATATCTTGATAGAATTGGAGCCTGAGGAATGACTTTCTTCAGGCTTCATTCTTGTAATTTGCTGGTGGCTGACACCTACTTATTCGCCCACCCCAAGTATCCGCCATCCAATTCATAGACCTGATTAAACCCCAATTCCTTCAACTTTGCTAGGGTTTGCCCACTTCGGCCTTCTGGCGCTCCCGCTTGGCAATACACCATCACCGGTTTCTTCTTATCCAGTTTAGCTAATTCCGTGTCAAAGTCATCCCCATAGAAGTCGATATTCATGGCATCCTTGATGGCTCCACCGGCAAACTCTTCTGCGGTGCGCACATCTACGAGTTGCACATCTTGGAGTGATTCTAACTTTTCAGAAAAAGTATTTACATCAACCTTTTCGGCTACAGGCATTTCGGTAGCCGTGGAGCAGGCGAGAAAAAGACAAAGTAGACTAAGAGAAAAGATGCGAGAGATCATAGTATTATATTTTTTCGAAGAATTGGTGCGATGTAACTCGATTTATAGGTTCTTTCCCCGGAAAGCGGCCATTAGCCAAGGGCATACTTTCCTAGGTTATACCGTTGGAAACGAATCAAGGTTTGATAGCCTTGATTGGTCGAGACAGTAACTTGGCCTTTCAATTTTTTACTCAAAATTTTAACTAATTCCGTCCCAAAGGAAGTTGATGATCGCTTCCTGGTCTGATCAACCAGCCCTACCCCGTTGTCAGCCACCTGTAAGCATAAAAGCTCTTCACTGTTGATCCACAACTTAATTTCAATTACGCCTTCTTTATCCCCTGGAAAGGCATGTTTTAATGCATTGGTTAACAATTCGTTGATCACTAAACCCAAGGGGACCGCGGAATCCACATCCAAAGGAGGTATCTGAATGGATGTCTTGACCTTAATGCGCTCTTCTACACCAAAAGAAGCCAACAATTGATCTGTTAGGTCTTTCACGTAGTCCTCCATTCGCACCGATGCCAAATTCTCCCCTAGATATAACCTTTGATGAATAAGGCCAATAGTTTGGACACGATTTCGGCCATCTGCCACAGCATTTAGAGCTGCGGGGTCTTGAATATAGTCCGCCTGCAGATTTAACAAGCTGGATAAAACCTGTAGATTATTATTCACCCGATGATGGATCTCCTTGATTAAAAATTCCTTTTCCTCATTTCTCTGTTCGAGCACTTGATTCGATCTTCTTTTAATGAGATAAGCCCGCCAAAGAGCAATGGCACTCCATGCCAAGAGAATAACAATAGCGATGGCGAAGGAAAGTTCTTTTTGCTTCTGACGAATAGCCTCTTCTTGCTTTTCCGTTTGGTACTTGGCTTGCATTTCGGACTGCAAACGATCTGCTCTCTCGGTAAAGAAACTGTCTCTCAGGCTGGAATAAGTCGACATATGTTGCAGTGCAGTGTCATATTGGCCCAGGCCCTTATGTGCCACACTCAGCTCCCGATAAATCTCGTGAAAATAGTAGTTATGAACTCGTTCAAATTTGGTCTTCATAGCCGCTTCAAACTGGGCGATGGCGAGTTCATGCTGCCCTTGTTTGTTGTATAGTCTCCCTGAGCCGATGTAGGGAAAAGTCTCTAGGTTTTTGTCCTTATATACCTTAGCATATTCAATGGCTTTCTGATAAAACTGCCGTGCCTTTTCGAAGGCACCTTGCTCCTGGTAAATATCTGCCATGAAGGTATTGGTGTAGATCAGATCGATATTGAAGTTATTCTTCAAGGCAATGGCTGCGCAGGTCTTGTAATGATACAGGGCTTCCTCAAAACGTTTTGCGCCCTTATAATTATTCCCCATTACCAAATGATAATAACCCTTTAATTCATCCGGCGCCTCAGGTGCTGTACTGTACACTGCTCTTTTCATGATGGCAATCCCCTCTTCGAATCTGTCCATCTTGAAGTATAGCTTACCCAATCCAATAAAGGCTTTGTCCAGCCCAATTTTATCATCCGACGATTCAAAGAGGCGAAGCGCCTGGAAGATTTCTCGAGTCGCCTTTTCAAATTCACCATTGTTTTCAGCCATGTAGCCCAACCTAAGATGGCCCTGTGCCTCGCCCGCAGGATGATTCTTCTTGCGGAATAGTCCGATAGCCTGCGTAGCATAGTATCTCGCAGAATCCTGGTTCATATAGCTATCGTAGTTGTGACTGATTTCAATCATGGCATATCCCATCCGGATCGGATCACCCAAGTGCTCTCCCAACTGTAAGGCCTCAAAGCCATAGGCCTTGGCTTTTTCCAGATCTTGCCAATTCAGCAAGTCTGCTAGTTCAATTAAAACATCTAGCCTTCTTTCTCCTTCTGGCAATGTTTCCAACAAGCTCAGCAAACTATCCGATGGGGTGCCATGAGCATGGATAGACGTGAAGGAAAGAAGCTGAAGCAGCAACAGAAGTCCTAAAAAGGATGACCACCGGTATGGCTTAAGATGGAATAGCTTTTTCATATGACTAGTCACAAAGTAATGGCTGATCTCATCCCAAATTACAGAATTAGTTTCAGTATTGGATTAAGTAGTGTAACAATAGGTCCTGCCGTTTTCTCTTAGCATTCGGATACCTTCAGGTGAATTACTATTTTCGATTTGGAGTTTCGTCAAACCACCCTTAGGCTAAAATGCCTTTGCATAGTATAAATGACTATTACATCACCTCCTGTTTTATGACATTATTTGCACTATTTCTATGGTTTAAGGCGGGCATAAGTTTTATGCTGAGCATAGCCTTGGCTTTACTTAGTGCCGAAAAGAACAGGTGGGGAAATATTTATCTTAGTCTTTGCTATTTAGGTTACACCTTATTTGCGTTGGATGATGGACTAGGAACTTTGCGCTACCTGGATCATCCATCAGACTATTGGCAGGTTTTAAACTTCCCGATCTTCCTCACTCCCCTATGGCTTTACCTAGCCATTCGTCATTATTCAAATCAAGAGACCTATCCGCCACGCTGGGTAATCGCGCTTTTACTGATCCCTTTTTTATTTCGTATACTGACTTGGGATGTGATTGATGGGCTCCCTACCTTTCACTTACCGATGACTTTGGTCGAGGATACCGTGCTATTGTTGTTTCTAATTATAGTGGCAATCCTCTCCTTCGGCCAACTATCGCTACACACAAGGCGCTTGCAGAGCTTCTACTCTGATCTTGCACCAGTGAACCTATCTTGGCTATTTCGCTTTTTGATCGGGTTTATCCTCATTCGATCTATGTCTTTGCTGATCTCCTCCTCCAGATCAAACCTTGGTCTAGTCATTTTCGCAGATTTCGCAGACTTCATCATCTTACTTTACCTAGCTTACCATAGTATCAGGCAAAAAGAAGTATTTCCTACGGAAGCACGATCCGTCTTGCACTTGAAAGAGTCCAATGCTCCTGAGTCAAAGGGCGGGAAGAAAAATGCCCCCAAAGAAGATATCAAGATGCAAGAGACTAAAGCCCTTGTGTTGGATATAATGGAGAAACAGAAACCTTATCTAAATCCCGAACTAACACTCCCTGAACTGGCTCAACTATCTTCTATGAAGACCAATGAACTTTCTCACTTTCTAAACGAATGTCTAGGTGAGAATTTCTATAGCCTGGTCAACCGCTACCGTGTAGAGGAGAGCAAAAGACTGCTTGCAGATTCCAAGTTTCAGCATCTTTCCATCCTCGGTGTAGCTATGGAGGCCGGGTTTAATTCCAAAACAGCCTTTAACACCAACTTTAAAAGAATTACTCAGCAAACCCCGTCCGCCTTCCGAAAAATGCATCAGCACTAAAGTTGTTCGCCTAGATACAGACGAACAGCCCCATGGCTAGTTTCCCATACCTTTCGGCGGTGTTGCAAAATCTGAAAAGACTAAGCATTGCACTGCATCATCATTTATTAACCAAACCCGGCAAACATGAAATATATCACAATCATTGGAATCTTCTCGATACTGCTGTTCTCCACTGCTAGTACCCTTCACACCCCGCCTATCGTCATTAGGCACGATAAGTCTGATGCCGAATACATCAAGTTAGCCGAGCAATTCAAACCCTACATGTGCCATCTCAACTTACCAGATTGCGAGGGAACCATCATCGCTGAACAATGGGCCATTACCGCTGCCCACTGCGCTATCGAGATCAAAAAGAAATTGGAAAAGGGTAAAAAGCATTGTGTCATCATGAACGATAAGAAAGTGGAAGTGCAAGAGGTCATTATCCACCCAAAGTGGAAAGATGAGGGTTATCATGACATGGCGCTAATCAAATTTCAAGAACGCCCGAAGGCCACTCAATTGGCTAAATTGTACACCGACGGGGATGAACTAGGACAGGTCACCTACTTCGTAGGGAAAGGATATACTGGCAATGGCATTAAGGGCATTGAAAAAACCTATGGACAATTGCGGGCAGCGACCAATAGGGTGAAAAGTGTGAACGAGTTTTGGCTCGCTTGGGAATTTGATGACCCCAGGAAATCATCGAATCAGCTAACAGACTATGAGGGAATCAGTGGCCCTGGGGATAGTGGCGGACCTGCTTTCATAATTCGAGATGACGAGATCTACGTAGCGGGAATAAGTTCCTTTCAAGATCACGATGGAGTAGAAGGTATCTATGGAGTGACGGAATACTATACAAGGGTATCTCAATACATTAATTGGATACGAGATCAAATCAGACATTAGACTCGAAAAGTTTCCTATATCAGGTAGATCTTCACTCTGCATTTGAGTAGCAATAAGCCCCCCTGAACAATATTGGCCAGACTTAGTTTTACGTAAGGCTATAGGGCCCGTATAATGCTCAGTAAGATTTCAGGCAATGAGGCAAGAATTCCTTTATTTTAGATTACTCTCTGCACATACCAAGCATCGCAGCGAGCAAATCATTGTACGCATCGCTATTCTGAGTTTCTTGCTACATCTCCTGCTGATTTTCTTTGTAGATTTTCACTGGGTAGATCTACCTGATCCTTCTAGGTTGTTGAGTGATCCTATCACCGCTATATACACTCCCTTTTCCTTTATACTGGTATACGAGGTTTACCTGGTAGTTTACTATCTCCCAAAATCCATTACGACTTACATTGGAAAACAGTATGAGATCATCACTCTTATCATTATCAGAAGGATATTTAAGGATATTTCCAATCTAGAATTGACTGGGGATTGGTTTTCTGTGAAGTACAATATTCAGTTCACTTTTGATATCCTGGCTACGATCATTTTGTTCTTCCTCATCTTGGTATTCTATAGGCTGAATAAACAGCGGGAAAATTGGCAAAAACCCAGTCTCCCTCCAACTTCTGCCATGGAAAAATTTATTCGACGTAAAAAACTCATTGCCATTTTACTCGTTCCCATTTTTTTGTTACTTGCTGTATTTGTTTTTGGCCGTTGGGTGTATGAAAGTTTCTTCTCCATTGACCAGATCGTAGATTCCCTTCGGAATGTCAATAACATCTTCTTTAATGAATTCTTTACCATCCTGATCCTAACAGATGTATTATTGTTATTGACTTCTTTTTTCCATACGGACCAATTCAGCACGGTCATTAGAAACTCTGGTTTCCTGATTTCCACCATCTTGATCCGCTTATCTTTCGGAGCGGAGGGCTGGTTAAATGTTACACTAATTATTGTGGCAGTCTTGTTTGGTGTACTGATACTTGCCATTCATAATCAATACGAAAAACTTGATCAGTCCACCACAAAAGAGGAGAGTTAAGTCTAATGGAGCTGGTCGGAGCAGCTACTGAGCTAGGAAGGCTTACTAATGTGTCTGCCTCATGCTTAAGGATTTCGAAATCGCGCGAGTACTATTCATTTTGTTGTCAACAGGATGTAAGTGTAATAGCAAAGAAACTTACATCCCGCTGACAACATGCACCACCATAGACAGTAGCAAGATTCAATTCCTCCAATAAGGGAACAGAACCGCTGCGTATCTATTCGGGAGTGGAGCGCTCGTAGCTAAATCCACCACCGCCTTGATTTGACCAGCTGGTGAATTGGACCTGTAAAAAGATCTTCTCCTCTACCAGCTGAAGGACTAATTCCTTACCCACCACATCCTTTGGTTTCCCAACAGCCGATCGGAAGGTTCTGAAATCTAGGTCGTCAATTTCATCGATCGAACCGATTGCCCATAGCGTCCCTTTGGGACTACTTCCTGATGCTGCTTGACTTTCAGATTTTACATTGTAGATCTGCCCTCCTCCATTATCTCTGGTAATCCATACCAAGTCCGTAATTCGATCTTGATTTTCTTCGAGGGTAGGGTCAGCAGCATTCGCTTTACTGAAGGTAATTGCATTACCGACCCAGACGGTTCGTTCTACTTCCGTGCCCGATTCTGGGGAAGGGTCGCCTAAGCTGTCTTTCGTGCATGCAAAGGAAAATGTAAGTAGAGTCAGTACGGCGATGGATTTTATTAATTGCATAAGTTGGACTGTATTTTATGATGCTAAACTCAACGCCATACAAATGGTTTATGGAAAAAATAGCTTAGAGCAAAAAGCGGACAGAAACGAGGTCTGAAATATTGGCTCAGACTACTCATCTCAAGCAGTGTACCCAAATTTCCGTCATTGACGAAGTCTCCGTACACCAACCCATACGTCCCAAAACCTATATTTTCCTGGTCATTTAGCCCCTAATGGCTAGCTCTGCCTCCCATTCTCCCCAGAAGTGGCCCATTCCCACCATTAATTTTTATCGTAAACATTTTGCCCCTAATCTTGTAGCCAGGTCCACAGGACATTCTTAAAAACTCAAAGTAAATGACTCGCTATTATGCAACCAAAACTAAAGCTCATCGCTTGGCTATTGCTCTTTTCTTTCTCCTTAAGCGCTCAACAAAACATCAAAGGAATAGTGCTGGATAAGCAATCCGAAATGCCTTTGATCGGGGCCACGGTGCAAGTTCTGGGCATTGAACAAAATATCGGCACAGTGACTGATATTGACGGTGCCTTTATATTAGAAAATGTACCCATTGGCAGAAATACGATTGCGGTTTCCTATCTCGGCTATCAAGCTATGACGGTCCCGAATATCTACCTGACTGCCGGAAAGGAAGCCTACCTTGAAATCAAATTGGAAGAAAATATTGAACAGCTCTCAGAAGTAGTTGTCACCGCCGAAGTCCAAAAGGATAAGGCACAGAATGAGCTCGCCACCGTTTCAGCTCGAACTTTTAGCGTAGAAGAAATCAATCGCTATTCTGGAGGGCGGAGTGATGTGGCTAGGCTTGCCGCCAACTTTGCCGGAGTATCCACTGCAGACGACGCCCGTAATGACATCGTAATCCGTGGTAACTCACCAACAGGGGTACTCTGGCGCGTAGAAGGTATTCCCATTCCTAATCCCAATCACTTCTCTGCCACGGGAACTACCGGCGGGCCGGTCAGTGCGCTGAATCCCAACATGATCAAGAACTCTGATTTCATGACTAGTGCTTTTCCCGCCGAATACGGTAATGCATTGGCAGGTGTATTCGATCTCGGGTTCCGAACGGGAAACAAGGACAAGCATGAATTCACCGCTCAAGTAGCGGCAGTCACCGGTTTCGAAGGCATGGCGGAAGGGCCCATCAATAAGGAGCAGCGCTCCTCTTATCTCGTGGCTGCCCGATATTCTTTTTTAGGACTGGCTACCGAACTAGGTTTACCAATCGGCACCAATGCCACGCCTAATTACAGAGACATTGCCTTCAATATTCAACTAGGCAAAACCAGTATTGGCCAGGTCTCCTTCTTCGGAATTGCCGGTAGCAGTGATATTGATTTTCTGCATGATGAAGTAGATGAGCAGGATTTATTTGCAGCAACCGACGAAGATCTATTTGTACGTTCCAATTTTGGCGTGTTGGGAGTAAAACATAACATCATCTTAGACCCCAACACTTATTGGAGGACCATCATTTCGGGATCTACTTCTTCGACAACTGTAGATCAAAATCGCTTTTTTAATCTCGACCAAGGAGATGAAACGGCAACTCCAATCGGGGAAATTGACAACACAGAGACTCGCCTTACCCTCTCCTCTTTTATCAACCGAAAATTCAGTGCTCGCTTGACAGCCAGGGCGGGTGTTCTATTCGAGCAATTCAATTACGATCTGGCCAACCGAACTAGGGAATTCACGCCTGATTGGCTAACGACCTACGCTTTTGATGACAATACCGGGTTATGGCAGGCCTTCATTCAAACGCAATACAAACTGGACAAAGCTTTCACGCTAAACCTAGGCCTTCACACCCAGCTCCTAACCCTAAATGATGACTTTGCCCTAGAGCCAAGAGTGGCTTTGAACTACAAGTTCTTAAATGGCCAAACCCTTAGCCTAGGTTATGGCATTCACTCCCAGGTAGCACCGCTTCCGATCCTGCTGGCCCAGGAAGAAGTTTCCCCAGGGGAGTTAATGGAAACCAACCGCAATCTGGCAGCTACCAGAAGTCAGCACTTTGTCCTGGCTTATGATGTGAAATTGGGGCAAGATTGGCGTTTGAAAGCGGAGGCGTACTATCAATATATTGACAAGGTTCCCGTAGAGCCATTCCCCACTAGTTTCTCCCTTTTGAATGAAGGTGCAGATTTTGGCTTCTCAGATGACAAATTCAGTTTGGTCAATGAAGGGACTGGCACGAATCAAGGTGTTGAATTAACGCTAGAAAAATTCTTCAGCAAAGGATACTATAGCCTGATCACCTTTTCCTTGTACGATTCTAAATACAAGGGCAGTGATGGGATTGAGCGCAACACAGCCTTTAACAACCAATATGTGGCGAATTTCTTAGCAGGACGAGAGATCAAGATTGGAAAGGACAAACGAAATGCGCTGACTTTTGATACTAAGCTTACCACCGCGGGAGGTCGTTATTATACCCCCGTAGACCTGGCCGCCTCTCAGCTGGCTGGCCAAGAAATACTACTGGAGGATCAAGCCTTCAGCGAGCGCTTCAGTCCTTATTTCCGACTAGATGTGAAGTTTGGTATGAAACTTAATAGCAAACGCCGGAAGGTTTCTCACCAATTCTATTTCGATATACAGAATGTGACCGACAACCAAAATGTGTTTGCTCGTCGATATAATCGCTTGACCAATGAGGTCAATGAAGTCTACCAGATTGGATTTTTTCCTGACTTTATGTATCGCTTCCAGTTTTAAGGAGGCTAATAAATGGCAAGGCCCCGCAGCTTAGCTTTTAACTGTGGGGCCTTTATCTGAATTCGGTTCTATTCAGTTCTAATGGCCTTGACGGGATTTGCCAAGGCAGTCACGATGATCTTATAGCTAACAGTTGCTAATGCAATCAGCAACACCAGCATAGCGGAAACAACAAAAGCATTGGCGCCTAAGGAAATGCGATTGGCGAAATTTTCAAGCCATTTATTCATCAGTAAATAAATGGCTGGCCAAGCCAGGAGGTTGGCAATCAATATCAACCACAGAAACTCCCGAGACAGTAATTGAACTATATTAGGTACACTGGCGCCTAAAATTTTACGAATGCCAATCTCTTTACTCCGATTTAGGGTGTTGAAGCTGGATAGACCGAATAACCCCAAGCAAGCTACAAAAATGGCGAAGGCAGCAAATAGGGTAAAGACACGGCTAAACTTTCGATCATTGTCGTATTGTCGATTGTAGAACTGATCGAGGAAAAAGTAGTCAAAGGGGTTCCCCGGAAAGAAGGACAGGTATGTATTTTGCACATCCTGAAAAGTAGATTGATAATTGCCTCCCGTCAGTTTAAGAGTGTAATAACTAGAAGCTCCTGGGACCAAAGGAAAAGCAATAGGGGCCACTTCCGTCTTTGCTGACATCTGATTGTAATCTTCCACAACGCCTACTACTGTATGCGGCTTACTCCAAAAAGTCACCTGTTGTCCAATCGCACTTTCATTATCTTCAAACCCCAAGTATTGAATGGCTGCTTCATTTAAAACTAAGGCAGAAGTGTCGGTGGAGAAAGAAGGACCATAATTCCTTCCCGCTATGACGTCAATTTTGTAGGTATCAAAATAATCATAGTCCACTCCAGCATTATATATGATTTTGAATTTATCCACTGATTCCTCCTGACGCTTGATGCTATTAGTCCAAAAGATCTCATCGCCTGGTACATTAGAAGAAGATGCAACGGAAGATATACTGGCTTTCTTCGTCAATTCTTCCTTGAAGGCCTTACTGGTCGACTGAAAGAGGGAGTCAACAGCAAATACCTCCGGACCTCGAACGACCAAGGTCTCTGTCATGTCAAAACCCAAATCGATCTTCCGCATGTGTGACAGTTGCTGGTACACAATAATAGTGCTAGCGATAAGAATGGCCGAAGCTGCAAACTGGAAGACCACTAGCCCCTTACGGAGTAGTTGCCCCGTTTGCTTGTGTGATAATTTGCCTTTTAGCACCGAGGCTGGGCGGTAAGAAGACAATACAAAGGCCGGATATAATCCAGCAATTAAAGAACCGATTACTAACACAGCTGTAACCGATAACCAGAAGGAGGCATCCGTTAAAAAGGCCAAATTTAGGCTGGAATCTGTTAATCGATTAAAGGCGCGAATGCCCAGGGTTACAATACCTAAGGCAATACCCAAGGCGATTAAATTCAAGAAAAAAGATTCCGACAAGAATTGATTGACTAACTGGCTCCGGGTAGCGCCCAAAGTTTTCCGCACCCCTACCTCCCGGGCTCTCTCTATCGACCTTGCCGTGGACAAATTGATGTAATTCACCCAAGCGATCAATAGGATAAAGAAAGCAATGATCACCAAGAAGGCCACTGCATCTCCATCTCCCTGTTCCTCCGGCTCTGATTCCTGTAAAAGATTAGAATACAAATGAATGTCAGTAATGGCCTGAAGTGGAAAGTCGTTATGGAAGTTGTGTTTCTCATATCTTTCACCACGCTCCTCCCACAGAAACTTCCGGAACCTTTCGTCAAAATCCGTCGGATCAGTCCCAGGTTGTAAAAGCACATACGTATTAAAATCGTACCATCCCCAAGCCGTTTCAGAAGCGGCATTGCCATCTTCATCTCGCGTGTTGTTATTAAGTGTTTCGTATGAGATCAGGATGTCGAATTTGATGTGCGAGTTATCTGGCACATCCTTGGCTACTCCCACAATTTCGACTTGATCGTCGCCATCGATTTCCAAGGTCCTTCCTAAGGGATCAGCTCCTTTGAAGTACTTGGTCGCGATATGTTCCGAAATGATAGCTGTATTCGGATCCGCAAAAGAAGCCAGATTTCCAGATACTAATGGAAAGTCAAAGATCTCCAAGAAGGACTTGTCTGCGATATGCATCCGCTTTTCATAATACCGAATATCCTCATAGGTAACGACAGCAGACATCGGGAAAGCGCGAGCATACTCTCGTACCTCTGGCATCTTCTCTTTCATAAATGGCCCTACTCGAGGTACTGCCGCAGCACAGTCTACCTCCAAATTCCCAGCCCGAAAAATCTGGTAACGGACCCGATACAAATCCTCATGATTACTATGAAATTTATCATAGCTTCTTTCATACCAAACGTATTGTAGAATAAAGAGGAAGGCGGCTATCCCAAGTGCGAGGCCCAGTATATTGAGACCTGAATAAACCTTGTTTTTAGAAATGGTACGTAGCGTGGTACGCAGATAGTTCTTTGCGAGTGCAAAGGCATCACTTTTCTTCATGACAGTCAGGTTATGGGTGTATAATTAGCGGGTTACTTACTTACCAAATATAATCATTTTCGGGTGATGTTGGAGCAGCTCTTCTCATGAGCCCTCCTAGCTAGCCGTCCTTAGAAGCTCCCCCATAGCCATCGTTGGTGCCTGTCCAGCTAGCCAGATAGATTTTCCACCAACGACATATCCCTGACAGCCGGGGAGATTGCATTGGTGTTATGCTGCTAATCTGCCTTTTTTCTCTCCATAAAATCTTGAAAACTCATTACTTTTAGCAGGAAGTGATGTTAAAAAGTTATTGTCTTAGAATAAAATACCACAATCCATGCCTAGACCATTTAAAGCTTTATTCGGCTTGGCCTTATTGTTGCTTATGTTGAATCCTTTACAGGCACAAAAAAACGGAGGCTACCAATCACCGCCTTCTTCCATAGCTGATCTCATCAACGCTCCACAAACTCCAGATGTTAGTCTGAATAGGAGCGGTGAGTGGATGATGTTAATGGAAAAACCCGGTTATCCCTCCATCGACCAATTGGCTCAAGAGGAGCTTCGGATCGCAGGCCTACGAATCAACCCCCGTACCAACGGAAGCTCTCGAAGTAGAAGCTACAACGGACTTTCATTAAAGAACATCAATACAGGAAAAGCCTTTTCCATCAAAGGCTTACCGGAAAACTTACTGATCGAAAATACAAGCTGGTCCCCTGATGGCACCAAAATGGCTTTTACGAATGGCCTTGCTGAAGGCTTAGAGCTTTGGGTCGTCGATGTGAAGACTCAGTCTGCCAAAGCGCTTACCAAAGCCGTGGTAAATGATGCCATGCGTGGTATTCCTTACACTTGGCTTTCAGATAGCAACACCTTAATCGTGAAAACAACGGTGGAAGGAAGAGGAGAAGCGCCTAAGCCTTCTCCAGTACCTCCCGGGCCGATTGTACAACAAACTACCGGCAAGGAAGCTCCCGTAAGGACTTATCAGGATCTATTGAAGAGTCCTTACGACGAAGACTTGTTTGAGTACTATGCTACTTCTCAACTGGTCAGCATAGACATCGAAAGCGGGAAGCAGAAAAACTTAGGCGCTCCAGGCATTCATACCTCTATGTCTCCCTCTCCGAATGGAGAATACTTGTTGATTGCTACCGCCCAAAGACCTTTTAGCTATCTCGTTCCCTATTCTCGTTTCCCTACCACTTATAACATCATGGGTAGAACCGGGAAAATGGTCTCTAAAGTAGCCGAGATCCCTTTGGCTGAGAACATCCCGAAAGGCTTTGGAGCGACACGCACCGGACCAAGGAGTTTCACCTGGCGGGCTGACAAACCAGCCAGCTTATTCTGGGTAGAAGCGCAGGATGAAGGAGACCCTAAGAACAAAGTAGAGATTAGAGATCGCCTATTCTTTATGGAAGCGCCTTTCAATGGTAAAAGAAGGGAGAGCATCGGACTCAAGTTCCGTTACAGTGGCATTGTTTGGGGAGACGATGATCTGGCGATTGCTTACGAATCTTGGTGGAGTACCAGAGAACAAATCGTCAGTAGCTTTTCACCAACCGAACCAAAGTCAAAACAAACCTTATTCGATATTTCTACCGAAGATGCCTACAACAACCCCGGTAGTTTTGCTACTACTAGCAATGCCTATGGTCGTTCCGTACTGCTCCGTGATGCCAAGCAATCAAAGCTCTACATGACCGGCACCGGTGCCTCAGCAAAAGGCAATCGCCCCTTTATTCGCGAGTTTGACCTGGCATCCAAGGAGACCAAAGAACTTTGGCGGTCCAAAGCACCTTACTACGAATACCCAATCCGCATCTTGGATGTGGAAAAGGGCATGGTCATTTCCCGTCGAGAATCCACTAAAGAACCACCGAATTATTACCTCCGTAACCTGAAAGATGGGAAGATGAAGCCCCTTACCTCTTTCGACCACCCTTATCCTGGCCTAGTTGGCATCGAAAAACAAAAGATATCTTTCAAGCGGGATGATGGCCTTGATCTACAGGGGGATCTATATCTACCAAAAGGTTACAATGCTAAGCGCGATGGACGCCTACCCGTTTTGATGTGGGCTTATCCAAGAGAATACAAAAGTGCAGCGGCAGCAAAACAGGTTTCAGGTTCACCTCATTCCTTCATTCGCCTCAGCTGGGGCTCTCCCTTATACTGGGTTACCCGTGGTTATGCCGTATTTGACAGAGTTAGTATGCCTGTGGTTGGTGAAGGGGATGATGAACCCAATGATTCATTCCGACCACAACTGGTAGCCAATGCAGCGGCGGCAATCGATAAATTAGTAGAGATGGAAATTGCTGATCGTGATCGTATCGGTATCGGTGGACATTCCTACGGAGCCTTTATGACCGCGAACCTCTTAGCACACTCTGATTTGTTTGCAGCGGGAATCGCTCGTAGTGGAGCCTACAACCGGACCTTGACGCCTTTCGGTTTCCAAAGAGAAGAGCGCACCTACTGGGAAGCACCAGAAATCTATTATACCATGTCACCCTTTATGCATGCAGATAAGATCAATGAGCCCTTACTCATGATCCATGGAGAAGCTGATAATAACAGCGGTACTTTCCCTGTCCAAAGTAAGCGCTTGTATAGTGCGATCAAAGGACTCGGTGGAACAGCCAGACTGGTGATGCTTCCACACGAAAGTCACGGCTACGCAGCAAAAGAGTCGATTCTACACTGTCTATGGGAAATGGACCAATGGATGGAGAAGTATGTGAAGAAGTTGGCTACGCCTTAACATAGACTTGGTATAGTAACAGATATTCCTTGTACGGCCTGAAGCCCGATTTCGAGCTTCAGGCCGTATTATTTGCTATTCTTTCAATTCAACCCAGGCCGGACGACCGTCATAAGTGCGATGATAGGTAATGCGAGTTTGCTGACTGCCGTCAGGACGCATCAAATAAATCTCTCCGTCATCCATATCTCTTCCGCTCTCAAAAGCGATCCAATTTCCATCAGGTGAAATGCTTGGATGCACGCTACCTCTGCCTGGATGATCGGTTAGCTGCCTCAAGTTTGAGCCATCAAGATTAATACTCCATAATTCGTAGGTCGTCTTCCCCCTTATCTTGATATTCACGACAAATCTATTGTCATTTTTGAGCCAGACCACTCCAGAAAACATGTACCCTCTGCCTGTAACGGCGGATGTAGTCCCATGCTCCAGATCGAACACGCGCAGGTATAAATTGTAATAATCTTCCCCACTTAAGTACGCTATTTTTTTGCTATTGTGAGACCAAAAGGAAATTCTAATTTGAGCTGGCAAACCTTGACTTGCGTGATCCGTGATTTGCTGATGGGCCTTAGTTTCCGTATCGTAAAGAAAAAGCTCAAAATAATCCCCCACCTTCTTGGTATAACTGATGAATTGACCACTTGGACTGGTTCTTGCCTCCAAAGCTCCAGTGACAATAGATGTTCCTGTTATAGTCTTTATTTTTTTATCCGTAAGATTAACCTGAAAAAGACATTGAGGAGCAGCACTTTCTGCCGAAGATCGGAGAAAATTAATATGTACCCCATCCCCCACATCTGCCGGAAAACTATTGCTGTGATCTGAATCTGTCAGCCGTTGCACAGCTGATCCATCGGGGTGCATCAGGAAGATATCTGGTGAACCTCCTCGGTATGAAGTAAATGCCAAACGGTAGTTATCGGGAATAGCGGGAGAGAAACTAACTGGCCAGGAGGCCACCGGAGGAGGACTAAACCAATCGGGCATGCTGTCAGAAGCTCGAGAATGAGTCAAGCGAACTTCCTTACCCGTAGATAGATCTCTAACATACAATTCATGGTTGCCATCTCGATCGGAAACAAATACAATCTTATTGGAAGAGCCATTCCACCGGGCCAGAAAATTGGGGTCTCCATTACACTCAATTTTTTTCACCTCCTTGCCCGTAGGGGTCATCTGAAATAAATAGTCAACACCTTTTTCATGACCATGGAATAAGATGTAGTATCCATGTTTGGACCAAGCAGGCGCTCCGACTTCTGTTTCAAAGGTCGTCAAGACTCGCTCATTGGTCCCATCAACATTGATCCGGTAAATCTCGTACGCTCCACTCCTGGGACTTATGAAAACCAATTTACTGGAGTCCGGAGACCAGTCTGGACGACCATTAAATGGACCTAGGTTGGTCAACTGCCTACGTCCGGTCCCATCAATGTTCATCACATGTAATTGATAAGTTCCGGTAGCTTTGGTGATAAAGGCAATTAATTGTCCATTG
The DNA here is from genome assembly GCA_913057785.1 of uncultured Lewinella sp. GTDB lineage: Bacteria > Bacteroidota > Bacteroidia > Chitinophagales > Saprospiraceae > DT-111. Next base: position 34,202 of record CAJXPD010000059.1, read on the forward strand.
GGAGAAATAACCGGATCTAATTCGTTGAATTGATTCCTGCTAAGATTCCGTAGATCACTTCCATCCGCATTCATGATAAAAATCTGGTTCTTTCCTTGTCGTTCGGAACAAAAAACAACCTTCCGGCCATCAGGAGACCACTTTGGCCAGGCATCTCTCGCGGGATGCCTGGTCAGCTGTTGCAGGTCTGTGCCATCAGGCTTAATGGAATAGATATCGTAATTGCCATTGCGATCCGAGCTGAAAACAATTCTCTCAGTCTGACTAAATCCCTGCACTATGAAAAGCAGAAAGAGGAAGATTTGAAATAGCTTTTGCATGTCGATGATTTTTTGGCAAGTAAACAAGATTAGAGTAGTCTTGCTCTTGCCAAAAACTCCCAACGGATCATATGAGAGTAATTGCTTTAGAGTGAGCTCAAATAAGCTTTGGGAGTTTGTCCAGTATGCTGTTTGAAGATTCGATAGAAAGAGGACTCCGCATGAAAGCCAGATTCACGAGCAATCCCTTTTAGGTTCATGTGCTCTAGATCGCCAGCTTCCAGACGGATTTTCACCTGATTAACACGCAATTGATTGATATAGTCATGAAAGGAAATAGACATTCCTTGATTCAGCGTATAAGAGAGGGTTTGCACAGTGATTCCCAAGGCTTTTGCTACGTCCTTGGCGCGAAGGTCAGGTTGAAGAAAGAGTTTATCCGAGGTCATTAGGGTTTCAAGCGCCCTACTGTTACGGTGTAATTGCTCTTGATCAATACTCGTCCGGTGGGTAGAATTAGGATCGAGGATCGGAAGTTCCTCAGGTTGGAAATCACGCCGAAAATAACCACTGAAACCGATGAAGTAACTCACAAATGCAATCATCAAGTAATAGGGATAGAAATAAATGTACCCTAATTCATATCCCATAATGAAAACGTCAATGAGTGTCAAAAGAAGCCATAGTAAAGCAAAGATCATGAGGAGGTTCAACAATTTGCGCAACCAATCATAAGTATTCAAATCTGGATTTGAATAGTTGATCTTTAGTTGAATGGCGTATTGATCTATGCGACGAATACTTTTCCATAAATAGTAGGCAAAAGAGACTGTTGCCAGTACTTCCAAAGAGGGTTCGATATAAGGCCAATGAAATCGTCCGTAAAAGTCTTGTTTCACCGCTAAGGGTTGTAGATAAGCTATCAGGTAATACAGAAATTCCAATAGCCCAGGCATCAAATGAAACAGAACACTTCCCTTAATTTTAAATTCCGGATCCGTTGCCTTCCCACAAAAAAGCCAGATTATGGGGCCAAAGAGTAAGTTCAGAGATAAGGGAGCCAACAAAGTGTACCATTGTCCCAACCACAAGTAAAGGTTCCAAGTCGAAAATAGGATGTGAACATTGGAGAGGGTGAGTAGAAGTATCCAACTTGCTAATAAACGTTCTGTTATTCCGCTGGATCGCCTCGTAGTCAACAAAACGGCCACGATGATCCCCTGCACTACACCGGCAAATAAGAATAAGTTGAGTATAGATTGCAAGTCAAATTCCATAGCCGATTTTGTCTCCCTTCATCATGATATTCATCACTCTAATTCATTCTTGATAATCTTCCCATCTTTCATAATGAAATGGAGATTCTCCTTATAATTGACAATCACTTGAATATCTTCTAATGGATTACCATCGTAGATCAATAGATCAGCGTAAGCACCGGATTCAATCACCCCTAATTTACCTGCGGTATAAGGATGTAGCTTGCCAGAGAGCTGAAACAGTTTGGCATTTTCCGAAGTAGCTTGCCTCAACACTTCGACAGGGCTATACCATCGACATCTGGTAATGAATTCATTCAAAGCCTTGGACTCTCCGCCCAAAGGGCCAAAAGCATCCGTTCCAAAAGCTAGATTTACATCATATTTCTTAGCCAATTCCATTTCTCGTTCGGCTCCAGCCAACACCATCGCCATTTTTTGGGCCCTTCTGGGAGGCAGAATTTCGATGCTTTCTTTGGAGCGCAAGAGCCAGTGGCTTTGCGGCACGAGCCAGGCATCCTTTTCTTTCAATAATTGAATCGCTTCCTCATTAATCAAATGTCCATGATCAATACATTTCACGCCGGCTTCCAAGGCTCGGGTAATGCCTTCCGAGTGATATACATGGACAGCGACATAGGTATCCCAATCCGCAGCGGCCTGAACAGCAGCACCGAGTTCCGCTGGGGTAAACTGGATAGAATGAATCGGATCAAAATCTGAACCAATGCCTCCCCCTGCCATCACTTTAAGCTGAGTAGCGCCTCGCTTCAAGTTTTCCCGAGCAGCCTTTAGCACCTCTGGCACCCCATCCACGACGAATGACCAACCCTGCGCATCCATACTGTGCAAGGGAGCATCTGACCAATACGGGTGGGCATCGTTGGGGTTGCGAAGATCGCCATGCCCCGAGGTTTGGCTAATGAAAGCTCCCGAAGGAAAAATTCTCGGGCCGGGGGTCAGCCCTTCATCAATGGCCTGCTTAAGTCCAAAAACGGGACCGCCCAAATCACGCACTGTGGTAAAGCCCAAGTGGAGAAAGTTCTCCGCGGCTTTAGCAGCTCGAATCGCTGTGTACATCCAATCTGCCTTATTTCGGGTATCCATTAAGCCCATGGTAAAGGCCAAATGAAGATGGGCATCTGATAATCCAGGTATTAAGGTCTTACCTTGACCATCAATTCGAGTTATATCCGGTTCTACTAAGATTTCCCGGGCCACTTCTTTGATCAAGTTCCCTTCAATGAGTACTTGTTGCCCCAGTTTTAGTTGATCGCTGGTACCATCCCAAACGTTTACGTTTTGGATCAATAGGGATTCTTGTCCATAGTTGGCATTCAGCCAGCAGATCGCTAGCAGACTCAATATAAACCGCATAGAAATATATCTTGGGTTAGATAACTACTGTTGTACCGCTAATTTTATGACATTCCAATAGCTCTTTTCCAAGGTTCCTTTTTCATAAAAGCCACGTTGTAAGAGCAGGCGGTGCATTTTGGGTAAGTTATAAGGAGGAACAGCCATCAGCATATGATGCTCCAAGTGGTAATTGACATTATAGGGAGCAAAAAGCATTCGTTCTAGCCAATTGGCATAGGTTGTTCGAGTATTCTTCATCGGGTCTGCCGGGTCATCAACCATAGAGTGTTCGGCCATCGCACGTACTCGGATTGAAAACTGGAACGTGGTAAAATAGGCTACGACCCACAGCAAAAACAGGTAAGGAGAGGCCACGGCAGTCAATACCAGAAAAAGGAACAGATTTGCTAATATAGGGCCACTCAACTGCCTGAAGAAAGTAATAAAGAATTCGCGCCAAGTTCGATCCTTTTGAGAAACCCGTTCAACTTTTCCCCCCAGATTATATTTGAGATACCCCAAATGGATAGCTATCAATCCGACCAAGCTCTTCACACCAGTTTGTCCGGAAAGATCCCGAAAAAACTTACGTAGCATACTGGCCCGGGAGGTTGGATATCCTCTAGTCAGCAAAAGGTCAGGGTCATCCATCGTTCCTACCTTAACGTGGTGTTCCCAATGATAAGGGCGATACCCTAGCATATCTTGAAAAACAAGAAAGCCTCCTAGCCACTGCCCCATGAAATCGTTGACCCGTCTATTGCTAAAAACGGCATGGTGAGCCGCATCATGCATCAAAACAGAACATGCCAATTGCTTCCCACCTAGTATAAATAGTGAAACGATAATGGTAAGCACATTTGGCCACCAATACACCAAGGCAAAAGCAAAAGCAATCCATATCCAATGCACCAATAACCCTGTAAAGGCCTTGGCATCATTCTTCTTCAAAAGTGCCTTGCGTTCCTCTTTTGTTAGATAAGAGGTGGCGATCAATCGTTCCATAATACCTGCATTTTTGGAAAGATAAGGCTTATTCAGCGAAAATTCTATCGTGATTTTGTAATTTGACAGGCCGAGATATAGCGGAGTATAGTTGTTGATGATGAACCCCACTTTCGTGCGTCTTCAACCCTATCTCAGGCTTTGTCTTACATTTATTCGAAAACCAACTATCAAGCATGAAGCACCTTGTTTTCTTGCTGGCCGTAGTAATCGGCCTTAGCAGCTGCAACAATGAGAAAAGCCCAAATGAAGGGCAAGTGTCTGAAGGTCCCACGCAATGGTTGACCTTTACTGGTCCCACTAACAACGGCAAAAAAGTAGTATTAGTTAGTGGCGACGAGGAATATCGATCCGAAGAGGCCATGCCTCAAATGGCCAAAATCCTAGCCAATCAACACGGTTTCGATTGTACGGTTTTATTTGCCCAAGATCCCAACAAACCTGGCTACATCAACCCCGATTACACGGGTAACATCCCAGGGCTTGAAGCGCTTGAAGAGGCCGACCTGGTAATCTTAATGACCCGCTTCCGGAATTTACCCGTAGAGCAGATGGAGCATTTTGAGCGTTACCTAATGGCTGGTAAACCGATCATTGGCTTGCGTACCTCCACTCACGCCTTTAACTTCAAGGACGACACCCACAAATATCAGCATTGGGGAAATCAATATCGTAAAGAAGGAGATCCTTGGGATGGTGGCTTTGGCAGGCTCGTCCTCGGCGAACGCTGGCACACACACCATGGCCATCACAAACACCAAAGCACAAGAGGCTTGATCGCTCCGGGTAGCGAAGATCATCCGATTCTAAACGGAATTGCCAATGGAGAGATCTGGGGCCCTACGGATGTTTACGGAGTGCGGCTGCCCCTACCTGGGGATGCTAAGCCACTGATCATGGGACAAGTGGTCAACCGAGCTGGCGAATTTGATGAGAATGACCCATACTTTGGTATGAAACCAACCGATACCGAGGCGGCTACCGAAAATCCAGCCGCTAAAAACCCTTACAACCCAAACGAGCCGATGATGCCGGTGGCTTGGACCAAGAGTTATGAACTCCCAGGTGGCACTGCCGGAAAAGCATTCACCTGCACCACCGCCGCAGCCATCGATATGACGAATGAAGGGGTGCGTCGACTATTGGTAAATGCAAGCTATTATCTATTAGGCATGGAGGTTCCCGAAAAGGCCTCTGCAAATACAGAAGGTACCTACGAACCCGCTACCTACAGTTTTTCCAAAGAAGGATATTGGGAAAACAAGGGACTAAAGGTTACTGATATGCAGTAACCCTAATCAGAAGTGGGAAAATGGATTTCGCATTTGGTAATCAACTTATCCATTTTCCCACTTTTATACTCCTCATGCTGTCATCAAAAGAGTTGACTATGCGCATTCATTTACATCGCCTTCCGAGCATTATATTTTGCTCCGCTCTCCTGTTCTGTTTGTCCTGCAATGAGTCTGCAAAAGACGCTTCAGAAGCCAATATAGCCGACCCCGAGCTATTGCTTAGTGATACAGATCTTCCCGATTATGAGTTAAACCTTGATCATCAACAGTTGATGAAGGACTGGACACCCGAGTTCTATCATAAAGGGATGATCACCTATCGAACCATCTGCTTTAATTGCCATGGCAACGAGGAGCAGCCCGGTTCCATTCCACATGCGACAAAATTTTGGGCCGATTCGCTGAAACACGGGGCCGATCCCTTCAGCATGTACCAAACACTAACCCGTGGATTTGGCATGATGCCTCCACAAGTCCGTTTAACGCCAAAAGAAAAATATGAGGTCATTCACTTCATTCGGGAAGAATACATGAAGGAACTCAATCCAGATCAGTACTTCGAGATCACCGAAGATTGGCTGGCAGCGCTACCCAAAGGAGATACCATAGGACCTGATCCACAGCCCTACCAACCCTGGGCCGAAATGGACTACGGTGATTTCCTCATCAACACCTATGAATTGGCCAATACCGGTGACCCCGATCGCGGAATCTCTGGCGGACGAAGTCCTTTGCCCAACGAAGATTTCCGTGATGTGAATTTCGCGTATAAGGGTCTAGCCATCCGCTTAGATAAAGGAGAAGGAGGAATTGCCAATGGAAATGCTTTTGTCCTCTTTGATCACGATCTATTGCGAATGACCGGCTTCTGGACAGGTGAAGGTTTCATGGATTATGAAGGAATACTGTTAAATGATCGGCACAATATCTTTCCTCGAACTGTAGGTCAGATTCAGGTTGAAAATCCAATTACTCCAGGTTGGGCGAATCCAGCAAATGGCAGTTTTAAAGACCCTCGTTTTGTGGCGGTGGATGGTCGCCCCTTCGGGCCGTTACCGCGAGAATGGGCTCATTACAAGGGCCTGTACTACCACGATCAGCAAGTGGTGATAAAATATACGGTGGGGGAAGCTAGCATATTGGAAAGCTACGAATTAGCCAATGAGGCAAAAGCACCAGTTCTACGTAGGATGTTGAATATTGAAGCAGCTACGAGTCCTCTTCAGATGCGAATTGCACCCTCAACTGCTGCGGTGGGGATAGAAGGGGAAGCTAAATTGAGTGTAGTGGATGGATTTCATCAGTTAGAGGTTCCAGCCAATACCTCTCTCGCTGTCAACCTAGTATTATCACAAGATCAACAAGCCCTCGAGGAAGTGCTTGCTGAACAGAAATCTCCGACCGATCTAAGCGCCTTGACAAAGGGAGGCCCTGTGCATGATCCTCAGATCATCGAAAGTCCCATCATCCCAGGAGACGAGCAATCTCCCTATGCCGTCGATGTCTTCGTTTTGCCCCAGGATAATCCTTGGAAAAGTCGCATGCGACCTACGGGAATAGACTTCCTTCCAGACGGTGATCAGGCAGTCGTCAGCACCATCGATGGAGAAGTCTGGTTGCTGAAAGGAATTAGTCAGAAGGAAGGGATGATTCAATGGCGCCGAATTGCCACCGGACTTTTCCAGCCTTTAGGCATTAAATACCACCAAGGAGATATCTACCTAAGTTGTAGAGATCAAATTGCCATTTTGCGCGATCTGAACGGAGATGGAGAGACAGATTTTTATGAAAGCTTCAACAGTGATCACCAGGTCACGGAGCATTTCCATGAATTTGCGATGGGTTTGCAGACCGACGAGAAAGGTAATTTCTATTACGCTAAAAGTGGGCGGCACGCCCGCACCTCTCTGGTTCCACAACATGGCACCCTAATTAAGGTAAGTGCCGATGGTAAACAATCTGATATCATAGCACATGGCTTTAGAGCAGCCAATGGAGTCTGTATCAATCCAGACGGCTCCTTCATCGTAACCGATCAAGAAGGTTATTGGAATCCGATGAATCGAATCAATTGGGTGGAAGAGGGAGGTTTCTATGGAAATATGTATGGTTATGGAGCCCCCGCGGATTCCAGTGATGCCGCCATGGAACAACCTTTGTGCTGGATGGATAGCAAGTACGATCGATCTCCCGCTGAATTGCTCTGGGCCGAGAGTGATCGTTGGGGCCCATTGAATGGTAGCTTGTTAAGCCTGTCCTACGGCTATGGCAAGGTTTTCGTGGTGCTGCCTCAAACGGTGGATGGTACCCGTCAAGGTGGCATGGTAGAACTACCGGTACCACAGTTCCCGACGGGCATCATGAGAGGAAGATTCAACGACAAAGATGGACAGTTTTATGGCTGTGGCATGTCGGCCTGGGCGACCAATCAGATGATTCAGGTGGGAGGGTTATACCGCATCAGACATACTGGACAGCCTCTACATTTACCCGTTGCTATGAAGGCTACGGAATCCGGTATTGAGTTGCAGTTCGCCAATGCACTAGATAAAAAGGCTGCGGAAGAAGCTTCTGCCTTTGAAATCAACACCTGGGAACTCAAACGTACCCGCCAGTATGGCTCCAAGCGCTACAATACGCAAACCTTAGCCATAGAAGACTTATCTTTGAGCGAAGATGGCAAGCTATTGAAGATCACGCTACCAGAGATTCAACCTACTTGGGTTATGGAGATCAAATACAAGCTAAGGGCGGCTGATGGAACTGCCTTTGAAGGTGCCATTCAAAATACCATCTACAAGTTAGCGAAAGCATCTGCCTCACCGGATGCGCTAACGGATTAACTAACTACTCCTGAGATACTTCCGAAGTCTTAAAGACTTCGGAAGTAT
>CAJXPD010000060.1 GCA_913057785.1 uncultured Lewinella sp.
AGGGGTTTTGACCACCAGTCTCAATGAAGAGGACCTACCCAACCTCAATGAACTTGATGTCGCCCTTAAGGATGCCAGTTATGGTGTAAACGGGGGGCTTGTTTTGCAAATCAATCTTGGCAACTTTATGATCCAGCCCGAGGTGCTTTTCAACTCCAGTCAAGTGGATTATAGCGTTTCAGATGTTGGAAATGGAATCGTCGATGAGCTATTTAAGGAAAAATTTCAAAACCTTGATATTCCCATCTTATTGGGTTATAAACTAGGCGGCTTTTTGCGTCTTCACGCTGGGCCCGTTGGACATGTCCTAATCAATAGTACTTCGGATTTAACAAACATTCAGGGGTATAAAGAACAGTTCAACAATTTCACTTGGGGTTGGCAAGCTGGTTTTGGTGTGGATATCGGAAAATTCATGATCGACATGCGCTACGAAGGGAATTTCAACAACTATGGCGATCACTTTGAGTTCTTCGGAACTGAATACGAATTCGACCAATCTCCTGCTAGATTCTTGGTATCTATAGGATATTTCTTCTAAGACCTCCCACTTCACTTCCTCGACTGGGAAAATAGAAAGCCCTAGTCGAGGAAGTTTTCCCTTCTTACCCTATTCCTAAAAAAAGGACTATTTTTGCTCCTCCATACAACGCTTTTGCTTTGTGGGTGCTCCTTATTTTAAAACACTGGCAGAGCAATGCCTTTAACCATTCGAATGACAGAAGCAGAGCTAATTCAGGGCTGTCTGGATAACAAGCGTTTAGCCCAGAAAGAACTGTATGATCGATACAGCGCTGCAATGTATACACTTGCTTACCGCGTTACCAATGATTTCGACTTAGCTAATGATGTATTACAGGAAGGTTTTCTAAAAGTCTTTCGTGCTTTACCGAATTTTCGTCAAGAATCTTCACTTGGGGCTTGGATCAAGACCATTATTATCCGAACAGCGCTAAGTAAGATTAAACGAAATCCGAAGTTCGAACCCATTGAAAATCACATCACCAGTGATTGGGTGGATTGGGGCAATCATCTGGATGTAGAATATCTGGAGAAGGCCATACAATCTTTGCCGGAAGGCTACCGAGCTGTTTTTGTTTTAATCGAAGTGGAAGGGTATTCTCATAAGGAAGTTGCTGAACAATTGAATATTTCTGTTGGCACTTCCAAGTCACAGCTTTTTTACGCCAAAAAACGCCTAAGAAAGGTCATTACTGAATTGCTAGATGTTTAAGGAGTAAACATGGATAAAAATAAACATACATTAGAGGAAGCCATACGGAAGTTGCCGCAATACCAGCCGCCAGCAATGCTTTGGGATACGGTCTCAGAAGAGCTAGAGATGGATCGGCAGGATGTCCAGTGGCGATCAAAGCTTGTGGAATTACCTCAGCACCAAGCGCCTTCATTCATCTGGGAGAATATTGCACAAGAGCTTCCTGCAGAAGAATCTACCCAAAATAGAAGCAAATTGATCCGAATGCTTCCAAGAATTGCTGCCGCAGCAAGTGTACTGTTGCTTTTGGCTGTAGGATTTTGGTGGCAAGGTAGATCATCTGAGAAGGTAGAGTTACTTATCACGCAGGAGATTGTTCCAGAAGCTGAATGGCCAGAAGATTGGGAGAAAGATGATGCGGAGATTGAATCAGTTATGCAATTGGCGGCTAACTCTCCTTTGGAGCATCCTCAAGATTTTGAACGACTGAAAGCGGATTTGGAAGAATTGAATTCCGCTAGAAACGAATTACTGGAATTGATGGAGGCTTATGGGAAAGACCCAAAAGTTATGAAAGAAATTGGAGAAATAGAAAGACAGAGATCTGCTGTGGTTAAACAAGTAGTTAGTTTAATATGACAAGTGTTTTTGCTCATATGCGATTGTATCTAAAAGCATGCATATCCCTTTTGCTGCTTCTGCCGTTCAGCCTTAGCTGGGGACAACAGGCCGTCTTGCAGGTAGTCACTAAGAAGGTAGAAAAATCCTTCTCCTATAAGCCCGGATACGAGGTCAATATTGAAGGAGAGAAGGCCGATGTTTCCATTCAAACTTGGGACAAGAACGAGATCAAAGTTGAACTGGAATTGATCGCTAAGCACAAGGATCAATCCGTGGCTTTGAAGGATATCGAAAACCTAAAGTATTTAGCTAAGCGGGTAAAGAATAAGGTGTACTTACGCAATTATGTCTCTTCAGAAGAAGGTACTCCTAAGCCGCTGGCAGCCTTGACTGCTCGCTATCTCATTACTTTACCGGAGGAATGTCCAGTCTATCTGAAAAATCATTTCGGAGAGGCCAACATCAGCAACTTGACTAACAGTCTACGGGTCAACAGCGAATTTAGTTCAATTGGCCTGGATAACATTCAAGGAACTGTAGATGTTCAAAGCCGATTTGGAGATATCATTGGAGATCTAATTGATGGCCAAGTACGCATCAACTCCAGGCGCTCTGATGTACTACTGACCAATATTAGTGGCAGCTACGATATTACGTCTCATTATGGCGTAATACGAATCTTCGCTGAGGATGAACTATTGAAGTTAAATTTAGATGCTACGCATTCTGATGTTTACTTCATCAATCCTAATCCGGCCTTCTATAGTTACAATCTAGAGGCCAATCAAGGTGATATTAGCGTACCTGACGATCTCAAGCTAGCCTTGCTAGAAGATCAACCGTCGCTAAAGCGATACCGGTTCAAACCGCCAAGCAGAGAGTACTTTGCCACGATAACTCTGACGGTTACATTTGGTAACATCAATTTGGAAAAAGGGGATAAGGTACCAAAGCCTTAGTCAGTAATCCGAATACAAGTGAAAGGGGCTAAGCAATGACTTGCTTAGCCCCTTTTCAGTTCCATCACGATATATTGGAATGTTTAACTTATTCCTTCTCCCAACCCATCGTACGCTTCACAGCCTTCTGCCAGCCACTGTATAACTTATCACTGGCTTCAGATGTCATCGTAGGTGTAAAGGACTTGTCTAGAAGCCAATTTTGCGTCACCTCTGCTTCGGTCCAGAACTCAACAGCCAATCCAGCAAGATAGGCCGCACCAAGGGCAGTAGTTTCGATAATCTGCGGTCTTTCTACTTCAGTTCCCAAAATATCTGCCTGAAATTGCATCAAGAGATTGTTAGCCGAGGCCCCTCCGTCCACTTTCAAGGCTTTTAGCTTGATTCCTGAGTCTTTTTCCATAGCGTCTAGCACATCCTTGGTCTGATACGCTAGAGACTCCAGCGTCGCTCTAATCAGGTGCGCTTTGCTAGTGCCCCTCGTTAAACCAAAAATGGCTCCACGGGCATACATATCCCAATACGGCGCCCCCAGTCCAGCGAAGGCAGGAACGACATAGACTCCTTCCGTATCCGCCGTTTTCATGGCATAATATTCAGAATCTGGCGATTCATCAATCAATTTCAATCCATCTCTCAGCCACTGGATCGCTGCGCCAGCTATAAATACACTACCCTCTAGAGCATAATACACCTTGCCATTGATCCCCCAAGCTATGGTAGTCAGTAGCCCCGCTTTCGAAGTCACGGCTTCTTCTCCGGTATTCATTAGCATAAAACAGCCTGTTCCGTAGGTGTTCTTTGCCATGCCTTTTTCGCGACATACTTGTCCAAAAAGAGCAGCTTGCTGGTCTCCGGCGATACCTGCAATCGGTAAAGACTCTCCTAGCAGTTCAGGCAAGGTCTCTCCATATACTTCACTAGACTGCTTTACTGTGGGAAGCACCTTGGCCGGTACATCCAAGGCTGATAGCATTTTTTCATCCCACTTCAATTCGTGAATATTAAAGAGCAATGTTCGAGAAGCATTCGTATAGTCCGTAACGTGGACGGCTCCCCCCGTCATTTTCCAAATCAACCAGCTATCAATGGTACCGAACAATAGATCGCCATTCTCTGCTTTTTCTCTAGCACCAGGTACTTGGTCTAGCAGCCACTTGACCTTGGTTCCAGAAAAATAGGCATCGATGACCAAACCCGTATTCTGCCGCACATAATCTTCATAACCGTCTTCCTTCAGTTTGTCACAGATATCTGCTGTCCGGCGATCCTGCCATACAATGGCATTGTGGATGGGTTTCCCTGTGTTCTTATCCCAAATGAGTGTGGTTTCCCGCTGATTCGTTATCCCGATCGCTGCAATTTCGCCTGGACTCACATTGTTGTCTTCCAATACCTTCTTCATCACACCTAACTGGGTTGCCCAGATTTCTTCCGCATTATGTTCTACCCAACCCGGCCGAGGATAAATCTGCGTAAACTCCTGCTGTGCCACTCCACTAATATTCCCTTGTTTATTGAACAAAATAGCGCGAGAACTAGTCGTACCCTGATCGATCGAAAGAATGTATTGTTTCATACGAATGTTTAAGTATGTTGAAGAATTGCAGGTAATATACGGTGAGAAGTTTATTCCGAAAAATGAAAAACTTTTATTCTTTTGATCTTGTTAGTATCATTGTCTTTTAATTACCCGACAATTAGATCAAGACATCAGAAATTGGTCTATCAAATAGGATAAAATTCAATTGCGTCTTGGAAACACATACTAAAACCGCCACTGTGACAGTAAATCGTATACCGTTCCAACAGGTAGAACAACTCAGCCAAAAAGACATCGCCTACGCTACCAAGCATCCAAAACTTCGCCCCTTTTATAATTACGATACCAATCTTGCTGCCTTTGATAAAGTCATGGCAGACAAAAGCAAGGACTCCATCAACAGAAGTGTCCTAGTTGAGGTATTGGAGGCCCAGTATGATCAACTAGAGGTTACTGAAGCCACAAAAGCGAACATTTCGGCCCTATCAGAGCCTACCACCTTCACGATCACCACTGCGCATCAACCCAGTTTGGCAACCGGTCCGCTATACTATATTTACAAGATTGTCTCAGCGATCCATCTTTGTAGATCCTTGAACAAAACCTACCCTGGTCATCGCTTTGTTCCCATTTTTGTAACCGGCGGAGAAGACCATGACTTTGAAGAGGTCAATCATTTACACCTGTTCAACAAAGAGATTGTTTGGGAAAATGAGGAGAGTGGCTCCGTAGGTATGATGAAGGCCTCAAGTCTGGCTCCAGTCTTGGCGCAACTGAAAGAAATACTGGGGGATCGCCCTACGGCAATTGAAATCTACCAGATCCTAGAAAAAGCATACACTGCTCACGATTTATACAGTTCATCCACGATTGACCTAGTTAATCAACTTTTTGGCCAGTATGGCCTGGTCGTTTTGGGAATGAATCACCCCAAATTGAAGCGGGAGTTCATCCCGATCATGCGGCAAGAATTGCTTGAACAACCCTCGCAAGCCTTTGTACATAAGGCTACTGCTGAATTGGAAGAAGCTGGTTTCTCCGGTCAAGCCCATGCCAGGGAAATCAATCTCTTCTATCTGAGAGATCAGGTTCGGGAGCGGATCGTATTTGAAAATGACCAGTATGAGGTATTAAACACTGATCATACCTTCACGAAAGCGGAGCTCTTAGCGGAATTAGATCAGCACCCTGAGCATTTTAGTCCCAATGTGGTAATGCGTCCGCTATATCAAGAACAAATTCTGCCCAACTTAGCTTATATCGGCGGCGGTGGAGAGATTGCTTATTGGCTAGAACGCAAGGAGCAATTCGCGCACTTCGGCTTGAATTTCCCCATGTTAATTCGGAGAAATTCCGTGCTTTGGCTTGACGCTGGCACGCAAAAAAGGATGAAGAAATTAGGGCTGGAGGTAGATGATCTTTTCGTCGAAACCGAGGCCTTACTCAAGCGATTCATCAAACAAAATACCGAGAGCGAACTTAGCCTGGCCGAAGAGAAAGAGCAGCATCAAAAACTCTTTGAGGCAATTAAGTACAAAGCCCAGGAAATTGACCCCACACTTGCCAAAACAGTGGCTGCTGAACAAGCCAAGCAACTGAATATCCTAAATCAATTGGAAGGAAGGCTAATGCGGGCTGAAAAACAGAAACACGAAGTAGCACTCAACCAGATTCGCTCCTTGAAGGAAAAACTGTTTCCTAAAAACGGTTTACAGGAGCGACACGACAACTTCTTGGCCTTTTACCTACAGCACGGCAGAGGCTTTTTCGACACTCTCCTTGAGCACCTAAATCCTTTGGAAGAAGGGTTTGTGGTGATTAGTGCTTGATTCTTAGGGATGCAAAAGTAGTGGGTGCAAAACAACCGCTAATTTGGCATCTCTGCCCAACCGGCGTGAGCATTTATACCTAATTTGTCCTGGATCTAGGATGGTTGTTGGTCAGAAGACACAACAACGGCTGTGGATGCTTATGCCCTCTCTCCTGCCCTCTCGTTCCTACACCACTTTCATTCTCAGCGCTCGTTGATAATTACCACCGACGAATCCCCCTCTAAGCAAACAACCCATAATTACCAGAATATCAACCAACTATGGTTACACTTCTATTTCTTTTACAAATATTCACAAAATAAAATTGATTTGTTTTACAAAAGTTCATATAATTGCTGTGCATTTGTTTTACAAAAGCTGATATAATACATGGCAGATCGTCTAGGAAATTTAGAGGAAATGGTGCTACTCATGGTGGTACTGGTAAAAGAGCAAGCATACGGAGTACTCGTCCGGGAAGCCTACATGGAACAATACAAGCAGGAGATTTCCCTGAGTGCCATCCATACCGTACTTCGCCGACTGGAAGACAAAGGTTTTTTAGTTTCTGAACTAGGAGGAGCAAGCGCTGAGCGAGGAGGACGGAGGAAGCGACTATACCGTGTTACTGCCTTCGGATACAAGAAATTGACTGAATACCAAGAGGAGCGCAATCGCATCTGGTCTCTAATTCCCAAATTAAAATTCTAATACCGACGATGAGCCAATCCTTTCCCGACTTACCCAAATGGGCCAATCGTTTCCTGGAATGGTATTGCCCATCGGAACTACTGGAGGAGATCCAGGGAGACCTGTATGAATCTTTCGAATTAAACCTGGCAACACACGGGCACAGGCATGCCAATCGACTATTCATTTGGGAAGTGCTGAGATTCTTCAACTACTCTACCTTAAAGAATCATCGATTTTGGATTCTTCATCAAATACACCTGGCTATGATAACTAAACACCTGCAATTCATTTTTCGAAGGCTTCGAAAACAAAAACTTCATACGGCACTCCATCTCTTGGGCCTTTCTATTGGTCTAACGGTTTGTCTCTTAATTGGCGTTTTCATTTTCCATGAGTTAAGTTATGATGGTTACCATGAAAAGGCAGATCAAATATATAGAGTCAATCAGGTATGGGAAGAAGCCGGCGAAATCTCTTTGGATTATAGTGCGCCCTATCCACTGCCCATTGCTATCCGGGAGGAGCTACCAGACGTAGCTCATGTTGGAGTGGCCTATCCCCTTTCTGAGCGAGTAATTGAAATAGAAGGCGGTAAGCGATTTAAGCAAGATCATATCATGATGGCTGATGCGGGCTTGTTAGATATCTTTGACTTCAAGATAATTAGAGGAAATGCCGAGGAAGCACTTGCTACTCCAAATAAGGCCATACTATCGCAAGCGACAGCAAAAAAGTTTTTTGGAGATGCAGATCCGATTGGTAAGACTTTCCTATATCACAATAAGTATACCGTGGAAGTAGCTGGGGTGATGAAGAATCCGCCAAGCAATACACATCTTCCCGCTAGTATGCTGTTGTCTTACTTTCCTCAAAGTAAATTTATACTGGGAAATCTAGAAAATTGGTCACTCACCTTTGGTGCTTGTACATACGTTGTTTTGCCAGATGGCGTGGATCCACAAACGATAGAAGGTTCAATCAGATCCATGTTTGATACACATGTGAACAATGAGGAAGACGAGCCAGAAGTAGCCTATGCCAAATTACAAGCCTTAAAAGATATACACCTCCAGCCAGAAGTGGACGGTGGTTCAAAATGGGTTGATGCCATCAACCCGCTTTGGTTATGGTTCTTTAGTGGCATCAGTTTGCTAGTACTCGTATTAGCCTGTATTAATTTCATAAATCTATCCACTGCTCAAGCCCTAACAAGAGCAAAGGAAGTCGGGGTTCGCAAGGCCATAGGTGCTAACCGCACGCAGCTGGTTTCTCAATTTCTTAGCGAGGCATTTATCCTCATCCTAGCTTCCAGTCTCATTGCCTACCTCCTAGCTTTTAATACGATTCCCTGGATCAATGCCTTATTGGAGAAAGACATTGATGCCCGTCTACTCCTACGGCCATTTGTATTATTAGCCTTCATGGGCTTTTTCCTAATCATAGGATTTCTTACTGGCATCTACCCATCTTGGTTGATTTCGAAGTTTCAACCAGCTCAAGCCATCAAGGCCTCCGCTAGCCATAGTGATCGACAATCCAATTTCTTGCGAAAGGCATTGGTAGTCACCCAATTCAGTATTTCGGGAGCCTTGCTGGTGGCTTTATTTATCATGTCCCAGCAAATGAATTACTTCCACAACAAGAATTTAGGATTTGACAAGGAAAACATCATTACGGTGGATATACCGGATATAGAAAAGAATGAAGTATTTCAACGAGCGATGCAGCAAATTCCACAGATCGAAGCGCTCAGCTTTGCCTTGGCAGCTCCGGTCGGTGACAATACTTGGACCACCAATATGCATTTGACAGATCTTGATGCTCCGGACCGACAGGATGTCCGAATTATTTGGGCAGATGAAGAATACAAAGATCTATATGGGCTAAAACTCTTGTCTGGCCGCTTTACGAACAATCAGGATACCATTTACGCTTCTGGTTCGCTTCCAAAAGAGGAAAGGCGTCCGAAAGTCGTAGTTAATGAAAAACTCATAAAGAGCATGCAATTTGGAAGTCCTGAAGAAGCCTTGGGTAAGCGTTTTGTCATTGGCATAAATGAATGGAAAGTTGAGATAGTAGGTGTGATGGAAGATTTCAACATCTCTTCCTTGCACGAAGCCATTGATCCCCTGATTATTTCACCATTCGAAGACTACCAGTGGGAAGCAAGTATCAAGTTACAAGCCGGGCAAGATGTACCTATGACGCTTGCTTCGATTAAAAGCGGATGGGAAGAGCTCTTCCCTAAGCATATTTACGACTTCAATTTCCTGGATGAAACAATTGAACGGTATTACAAAGGGGAAGGTCGTCTCTATGGCCTTTTTAAGATCTTTGCTTTCCTGGCCTTGTTAATCTCCTGTCTCGGTTTATGGGGTCTGGCAACCTTTGCCGCCGTACAACGCACCAAAGAAATTGGAATACGTAAGGTGTTAGGGGCGAACCTCAGCCAGTTAATTGTTCTACTTTCAAAGGATTTCATTCGATTGATTGGTCTTTCACTCCTTGTAGCCATCCCGCTAGCTTGGTATGGAATGAACAAGTGGTTGCAGAATTTTGCCTATAGTGTTGACATGGAGTGGTGGTTCTTTGCCCTTTCCGCAATCATAGTGCTAGGTATCGCTTTATGCACCATTAGCTTTCAATCGATTAAAACAGCTCGGCTAAATCCGATCACTTCTTTGCGGAATGAATAGGGCAAGGGAGATTAATCCAATTTTAGGCCTTTCTTAGAATTCCGCCTATCGATAATCCTTTGCTCATGAAGATTATAATATTGATCAAATAGCTGGCTCTGCTGCGCATCCAGCTCCAATGGATCTTGCTCGTAGAGTCCTGCCTGCAGGCGCTGGCGGAGGGCTTCGTACAAAGATACCGCGCAAGCCACGGAGATGTTTAGGCTTTGAACCATACCCATTTGAGGAATTAAGAAGTTTCCGTCTGTATAGGTAAGAGATTCGGCGGAGACACCATCTTTTTCATTTCCAAAAAGTAAAGCTACGGAGGCCGTTAGATCAATATCATACAGAGATTTAGCGTCTTCGGCGAGATGGGTGGCAAAAATGAAGTCGTACTTTTGGCGGATCGCCTTAAAACAGCTCGCTGGGTCTTCGAATAAGTGAACATCAACCCATTTCTTGGCACCCGAGGCGGCACTGGTCCCCACCTGCAAGGTTTCTTCCGTCAACTGATTTTCGGTGTAAAGGACATAAATCTCTCGGATCCCTACGGCATCACAAGTTCTCATGACCGCTCCAATGTTATGAGGGTCATGAACATTCTCAAGCACAACCGTTAGATTGAATTGTCGCTTCGCAACGACCCGGCGGAACTTCTCCTCCCGCTGGGGTGTCATTGGTCTTAATCTTTGCCCTTCTTGCAAATCAACTACTTACTTCGCTAATTGAAACTGGAAGTCCTCAAACTTGAGGATGTTCACATACTTGTTTTCGAATTGCTCAATGGTATCGAAAAGATCTGCTCCAGAGCGGCCGGCAGGAGCTACTACTCGTTCGAAATTAAAACGAGTATGCATCATCTGCATCGGCTCTCTTTCCAGGGCCAGGTGGAATTTCGTACCATATTTCTTCATCATCCGACTGAAGTATAACATGACATCATATCCCAGATAGGCTTCGTTCGTGGGAATCGACCCAAACTTATCGAAGAATCGCTGCTTAAAGTTTCGCACCTCACTTGATAATGGGTTGATATAGGAGCTACTACTGATATGTACATTTAGTTTCTCGTAATAATCGAATTCTAATCGTTGGAAACGCATCCATTGTGGCATCCCATAGACGATTACCTCATCTTCAGGTAATTTAGAGATATCGATCTTACGTAGAAGTGCATACACGAAAGCTTCATCCCAATTCGGCACGATGAAGACTGTCGTATCTTGAATTTCAATAAAGGGTAAGACCTCCATATTAGCCAAATCAGCAGATTCGTCGCTAATAATGAATTCTTGTAAGGGAGGTGCATTAAATAGTCCAGATCTTAGCTTAAATTCTTCTTGGAAGTACTGTAGTCGAGCCCTTTCTGCCGGCACATCCTTGCTAACCAGGACGATTTGATCTTGTCGATAATTGGCTAAAGCGTGCTCTAGAATGGCTCCAGTATGCGTCCGTAGAGATGGATTAACCTGAACATATTCTGGCGTCTTTGACACGATACCCGCTGCCGCGCTGTAAGGAGATACTAGCACTTTTTCATTCTTCTTTGCCCAATCAGCCATGAGCGTGATATTATCCCGCAAGAATGGGCCAATAATCAAGTTAGAGTTTCTCATTTCCTGATTGGAACGAAGAAGTGTGTTAACAGCATAGCTGTTCGCCTTGGAATCCACTACGGAGAGATTAAGGCTTATATCTTCATCACGCAGCTGATCTAATGCCAATTGAACACCACCATAATAATTGATGGCCTTCATGGCACTTTCATTGATTTCGGTACTAAATTCATTGAATCGGTCCGTCAGAAACGGCAAAACTAAAGCCACATTATAGGTCGACAAAAATTCCGAACCTAGATCATCAACTCGAATTAAATCTGAGGATCCACTGCCACCAGTATAGGTCTCATCGGAAGCTGTGATGGGAGGAAAAGCAGAAGCAGGCACCTCTGTCCAGATCACCGTGTCCATATCTTGCAATACCACATCTTTCACCTCAATGTATGTGCCCGTCTCGGGATCATATACTCTGCGACCAGAAATTGGATCTAACTCTTCTTCCTCTTTATCTTTATCATCCGCCTTGGTTACAGGTTGGAAAAGAGCGCATGAACTCATTAGAAAACATATGCTCAGTATCCCCATTACCATCTTCAGCCCGTTCCTTTTTGAACTGGTAGCTGGCGTTGTTACTGACTCCTCTGCTACATTCAAAAGCTCGGACTCCTTATTCCCATTCGATGGTCGCAGGAGGTTTTGTACTGATATCATAAACCACACGATTGATTCCTTTAACATTGTTGATTATTTCACTGGAGACCGTCGCCAAAAAGTCATATGGAAGCTGGCTCCATTCAGCCGTCATTCCATCAGAGGAATTCACAGCTCTCAGCGCCACAGCTTGCTCATAGGTCCGTTCATCGCCCATCACCCCTACAGACTGAACAGGTAGCAATATGGTACCCGCCTGCCACACATCGTCATATAAGCCGAATTTCTTCAAATTATTGATGTAGATGGCATCTGCTTCTTGCAGTAGTTGCACTTTTTCAGCGGTGATATCTCCCAAAATACGAATTCCCAAGCCTGGTCCAGGGAAAGGATGTCTTCCCAGGATGTCTTGGGTGATTTCTAAGGTTCTTCCCACCTTTCTCACTTCATCCTTGAACAGCATGCGCAAGGGCTCCACGATTTTCAAATGTAGTTTCTCCGGTAAACCGCCCACATTGTGGTGAGACTTAATAGTCACCGAAGGGCCATGTACTGAAACAGATTCAATAACATCCGGATAGATGGTGCCTTGGCCCAACCAAGTTACCTTCGGATATTGTCTTGCTGCCTCTTGAAATACTTCTATAAACACCCGGCCAATGATCTTTCGCTTCTGCTCCGGATCACTAACTCCTTTTAGTTCTCGGTAGAATTCCTCTTTTGCATCTATCCCCACCACGTTCAATCCCATTCCTTGGTACGAAGCCAGTACTTCTTCAAATTCTCCTTTCCGCAGTAAGCCATTATCTACAAAAAAGCAGATAAGCTGATCCCCAATGGCCCTACTTAACAGCGTAGCTGCAACCGTAGAATCTACCCCTCCGGATAAACCCATGAGTACATGCTCCTCGCCAACCTGTGTCTTCAACGAGGCAACCGTAT
This sequence comes from uncultured Lewinella sp., assembly GCA_913057785.1. Lineage (GTDB taxonomy): Bacteria > Bacteroidota > Bacteroidia > Chitinophagales > Saprospiraceae > DT-111. The sequence goes on from CAJXPD010000060.1 coordinate 12,674, forward strand.
CCTCTACAAAAGAGGCGGGTGTCCACTCCCCTTCACATCCGGCGATATCTCGCAGAAAATTACGCAAGAGCTTAGCACCATCTAGGCTATGAGTTACCTCTGGATGAAACTGCAGACAATACACCGGTGCATCAAATTTACCGTTACTTGATTTAAATGCAGCAACGTTAATGCTTTCCGTTTTGGCTAACAATTCAAACCCCTCTGGTAATTCCATAATGGTATCTCCATGGGACATCCAAACCTGCGAATCAGGCTCAACTTCCCGGAATAAGGGATCAGTTTGTTGGATGTTACTCAAATTTGCTTTCCCATATTCTCTCTTTTGAGAACGTTCCACTTTTCCGCCAAAATGATTGGCTATATATTGGGCGCCGTAACACACGGCGAGGATGGGTTTTTTTCCTATAAACTGCTCTAATTCAGGATGTAAAGCGTTCTCATCTTTTACAGAAAACGGACTACCTGATAAGATAATGGCTTTGACGCTGTCATCGAGGGAAGGCAGCTTATTGAAGGGCACAATTTCACTGTAAATATTTAGTTCTCGGACTCGCCGGGCGATCAACTGCGTGTACTGCGAGCCAAAATCCAATATAGCAATTTTTTCATTCATCACGCAAATATAGCTTTCAAAGGAAAATATCCAGTTCTTACGTAAAGAATTTACCAGGGTTTCCGGAAATCTTTTACTGTGTAGCTATCTCCGGTAGGCGATATATAACAAAGGGGCCATGCGTTCCAAGGGTATCGGTGAGATAGGGAGCCATACCTGGACGACTATGGATCGAAGTATCAAGCTCAATTAGATACTTTGCCCCTGCCTTAATGTAGGGTTCCGGATTATTGATTCCGCCGTTCAGACAATCAGTCCAACCCGGGTTATTAGCCATATATAAGGAGATATTGGGACTGGGGTCTGGTACGGCGATAAGCTTGTCTTCCCGGTCAATTCCCAAGCTTCGTAATTTTTCCTCGAGTGTGTAGAATGCCGCATTGATTTCACTCGCTTCAGGTAAAGTCCGTTGTTTCTGTATTTGCCGGTTATAATCGATTGTATAAACGCCTAATCCGAGCAATACCATAGTAGTTGCTAAGGATATCCATTTTCTATTCTTCACCACCTCATCTAAAGGACCCAAAACCATGATCAGAAAGAAGATTGGACAAACTAGCATGCTCAATAAGTAGTAATCATGGATCATAAAGGCCTGAAACCACAAAATGCCATAAGCAAAGCTACCTCCAAGCAACAAAAGACTGGGTACCAGCAAGCGCGAACGCCATACCTTTGGCCATAAGAGTCCTACTCCTAGCAAATAAATCAACTTCCAATTTACAGAAGCGGCGATAACGGGGGCCCAGATCGTAAGGATAACGACCTCCCAAGTATATTCTCGATCCACCTCAGACATCTCCCAATAAGGTAAGATCCCCAAGAGGCTCATATTGTTCCCATAGGCTTGATTCGTAGCTTTTGCATAGGCTACCCACGCTAGCAAAGAGACTATTCCAGTCGCAACACCAACCCATACTTGCCAAGCCGCACCCTTCGGCCACTTTTCCTTGCGTATGAAATGTGCAAATAAGAGAGAAAGAAAAGCAGCTATTAAATGGATGGCTTCCGAGGCTTTGATCAGTGCCGCAACCGTCATGAATAGGAACATCCATAGAATTGCCCGGGATTTACCATCGTATAAAAATCGGAAATAATAATACCAACCGATCACCGCCAAGGAGATGGCAGGCATATTGGGTAAGAAGTTATTGGCGTAAAAATAATTGAGTGGAAGGTTTAAAAAGTAGAGAGCCGGGATAATAGCGATCAGGGGATTATCAATGAATCGCAAAGCAATCAAATAGAGACTATACGCTGCCAAAACAAAAAGCAACCAATGTAATCCTCTGGCCCAAGCTTCCGAATACCCAAATAACTTGGCGAACTGAGCTGAAACAAAATAAGTAATTGGAAATTCCGCCACAGCAACTCCATCTCGCCCAGTTCTATTCATCAACTGCGGCTTGCCTAAGGAACCCCCGTTTTGATAGTAATTGCGAAATTGTGATGCACTATCAGATTGACGCCAGGTATGCGTACCGAAGGGTTTTAAAAAGATAGTCCGCTGCGTGTCAGCAACCAGAAAGCTTGCTAACACCATTAGTACAAAGACTCCGATTCTTACAGCTAGTACTTGCGAATTCATAGCTCTGTTAGAAGACTTTTATTTGTCCGCCCAAAGCTAATTAGGAAAATGAGAGGAAAAAAGAAAAAGATAGACTATTTAGTACAGTGACAATATACGCTACTTGAGCTTGATGAATTTCTTGTCAAACGGATTTAGGGCCACTCCCTTTACCTTGGCTTCTGCCTCCAAACGGTAATCGGAACGAACAGATTGAATGGCCTTGGCTGCTCTGGCTACCCCGCCGTATAAGAAGTTTCGATCACCAAACTCGTCCATCTCCGATTTGATCAGCTTAAAGGGTAGGGTAAATGGTATCTCCACGATTTCTTCAGCAGGAACCTCAATGGTCTGTTTCAAATTGATCTCTCCTAGTTCGTACTCATCGATCAATTTCTCTTTACCTCGACCACGAGTGTATTTTTCCACGAGTGCAATTCGGATACTCGTAACGGTCTGAGCATTTAAAGATTGGAACCGCAAGCGGCCCTCAACCTTACCGCTCCTTCTGCGTTGTTCGGGTGCGATCACGATTTCTAACTTCACACCTTCAATGCCTAACCACTTTTTTACTCTTCCTATCATGTTGTGGAATGAATTTGATACTGTTTTCTGTAGTGTAAATGCAAAATAGGTCGAAAAGGTGCTTTATCGAAATAAAATCTATGAAAGATCTGCAGTGGAATATGAATAGAATTGGAAATGGGATTAACGCACGATCAAAAGACTTAGCTTATACCATCCGTTTGTGCCAACTCTCTCCTAAAGGCTTCAGCCAACTCTTTTCAAATTTACTTTTATTATCAACCAGCGTGTCAAACACCAGGGTCTGATCGTCGATTTCGCCGGCTTTATACTTCGCAGCAAAGGTAGCACGGTCAGCGGTCTTGACCTGCTCTCCATCTAGGTAGGTAAAGGTCATTCTGTCAAAAAGATCAACGCCATATTCAGCTTGTAAACCCTTCACGAACCGCACGGAGCTATCTATAGAACATCCACTCGCTCCTGCCTGACTTTCGTCCACCATCAGCACCACAAACTGCCGATGAAGCAAGTCGCCGAAAGCTTTGAGTTGTCGATTATGACTAACCCACTGTTGAGCAAACTGCTTAATGTACGTCTTTACTTGATTTTCATCTTCCTCCTTGAAGGGCTGGTTACTTTGGTAAATCCATACCCGCGTACTATCTGCAAGTTGGTCAAGTGTCTCCATATTAGATGGTTTAATCCCTTTATTGTTTACAACCAATAGAACAGAGTTGGGCAGCGGATAGTTGAATTCAAACTACCACTTATTATTATTGACGATTAACTCCGCCAAGTCATAGACCATGACATCATCTTGTTTCTCTTTAGCTTTTACACCATCTCCCATCATAGTCATACAGAAAGGACAGTTAACAGCGATGATCTCGGCCTGGGTAGCTAAAGCTTCTTCAGCTCGGTCGATATTGATCCGCTTATCTCCCGGCTCATCTTCTTTGAACATCTGAGCCCCACCAGCTCCACAGCAAAGGCCTTTCGTTCGGCAACGCTTCATCTCGACCAATTCATTATCTAGGCCTTCCAAGACCTTCCTTGGAGCTTCATATACACCATTGACTCGGCCCATATAGCAGGAGTCATGGTAAGTGATCTTCTTTCCTTCAAACGCTCCCCCCTCAGTCAACTTCAACCGTCCCTGATCAATTAATTCTTGCAGAAGTTGGGTATGATGTACCACTTCATACTCTCCACCTAATGCCGGATATTCATTCTTAATCGTGTTGAAGCAATGCGGGCAAGCTGTGACAATCTTTTTGACCTCATACATATTCAAGGTCATCACATTCTGCAAAGCAGTCATTTGGAAAACAAATTCGTTACCCGCCCGTCGCGCTGGATCTCCCGTACAACTTTCCTCGGAGCCAAGAATGGCAAATTCGATTCCAACCTTATTCAAAATCTTACACAAGGCTACCGTAACTTTCTGAGCACGAGCATCGAAACTACCCGCACAACCTACCCAGAAAAGTATTTCAGCTTGTTTGCCTTCGGCCGCCATTTCCGCCATCGTTTTTATCTTCAGATCACTCATTATTTTCAATTTAAGAAAGTCAAATAAAGGTTGTTGTACTACTCCGCCATGGCATCCTTTGCCCACTGATCTCTGTCCACTGGCATCGACCAGACTGCGCCGCTGTTCTCAATACTATTGAACATGGGTAGCCAATCAGATGGCCCTGCAGACTCGGTCAAAATCTCATACCTTCTTAGTTTAAGTATTGGCTCCAATGGATTGATTAAAACTGGACAAGCCTCTACACAAGCATTGCAGGTAGTACAAGCGTGAATCTCTTCTCTAGTGATGTAGTCAAAAAGAGACTTACCATCTTCATAGTTATCCTTTGATAAAGGTTTTTCTTTGTCTTGGGCAAAATCGGCGGATTTCGAATCCAGATTTTTGCCAATCTCGTCTGCCCGATCCCTAATGTCCATAAGGATTTTTCGTGGAGACAATTTTTTGCCCGTTAGGTTAGCAGGGCAAACTGAAGTACACCGGCCACATTCAGTGCAACTGTAGGCATCCATAATGTTTTTCCAGCTTAAACTGAAAACATCATTAGCACCAAACTCGGGCAATTCTTCGTCCATAGGCATCTCCCCTGCATCGGCAGCACCATCGAATCCCATCATGCTTTTGACTTCATTCATAATGGAATCCATATTCTCCATTTCCCCTCTAGAGTTCTGCTTAGCATAGAAGGTGTTTGGGAAAGCCAAAATAATGTGTAAATGCTTTGACTTAGGAAGATAGTTTAGAAAGACGAAGACCATGCTAATGTGCAACCACCAACCGAAACGTTCTACCACTACCAAACTGGATTGTTCCATTCCTCCGAAGAGCGCTGGTCCTAACCAGCTTGAAACAGCCAAATCACCAGTAGAAGCATAGTGTGCTGGATCCACCTGTTGCAAAACTGTATCCGCTCCGTTCATGCTAAAGATGCCAATCAATAGAATGATCTCAAAGATCAAGATCAAGTTGGCATCCAGCGTTGGCCATCCCGTCATCTCGGATTTTACAAAGCGCGGAATCTTCAGCAGGTTTCTTCGAATCAAGAAAATGACCGTCCCTATAAATGCTAATACAGATAGAATTTCAATGAAACTGATCATGAAGGTGTAGAACCCTCCTAAACTCGGAGCAAAAAACCTATGGACACCAAATACTCCATCTATAAAGATCTCGATCAATTCAATTTGTGTGATCACAAAGGCTGCATAAATGAAAAAGTGCAGCACCGCCGGAATCATTCGTTTGAACATCTTCTTCTGCCCAAAGGCAACGAGCAGCACATTTTTCCAACTTTGTCCTCGATCAAGGGTGATTTCCTCGTCTTGCCCCAATAAGATGTTTCTGCGGATTTTCATAAACTGAAAGGTGGCATAGCCTAGTGCTGCACCACTGACCAGTATGAAAAGGATTTGCTGTACCATTACAAGTGTAATTTTTAGGTGAGACCTAAGGCTTCTTTTCCAAGCTTCTCCCAGGCCTCTTTTTTTCTAGCGAAATTTCGCTAAAAATAAGAAGGTATTCTTTTAATATCCAAGTCCAAGGTCGAAAATATCCCCTTTACCCCTTAATCTTTAATTTTTTTAATGAAATTTGTAGCAAAATATATCACGACGCTGCACATGAAGATTCTGGATCATAGGGAAATCAAACAAAAGATCAAGCGCTTGGCCATTCAAATGTTGGAACACAACTATGATGAGCAAGAGATTGTACTGGCCGGGATTAACAACAATGGTACTGCTTTTGCTGAAATTCTGAAAAAAGAGCTGGAAGTCATCACTGAAATCCCAGTAAGACTGACCAGAATTAGGCTGAATCCAGCCGCCCCGGTGGAGCATGAAGTGAGTCTGGAATTAGAAAGAGAGGAATTAATCAACCGATCTGTCATCATAGTAGATGACGTGGCCAATACAGGACGAACTATTTTCTACGCTTTCAAACCCATCTTGAACATCCTTCCTAAAAAAGTGGAGGTAGCCGTACTAGTAGATCGTGAACATAAGTCCTTCCCCATCAAAGTGGATTACCTAGGTCTATCCTTAGCCACTACCTTGAAGGAAAACATTGACGTTGACATAAGTAACCCTGAGGACTTTTCGGTTTTCTTACGCTAGATCATCCAAATCCTGCAGGATCCGATCCATGGAACTTACAGCTGCCTGATACCCCAGTTCTTCTAACTCCTTGTATTTATTGAATTGAAAGGTATGGAATGAGACAGCCTTTTCTACCTCGATTAAATGATCACAAAGCTGCTTTTGCGCCAGAGAATTGGCATGGACAGACAACTCAAAACATCGTATTCCGATCCCAAACCAACCATTCAAACTTTTGCTTTCCCATTCAACAGCTGGCATCACATCGACTCCAATCGTGTAATCCACTTTGTCTTTGATTGGGTCGACTGGTAGATTACAAAATACTCCTCCATCCACATAAATTTCTCCATCTATCTCAACTGGTTTAAAGATGAGTGGGATACTAGAGGAAGCCATGACAATATCAAATAGTGGCCCTTCATGCCGAACTTCCAATTGCCCCTTGTTCAAATTTGAGATGGCGATGTAAGTCGGCTTTTTCAAAGTGGAGAAATTATCTTCCGAGATCACTTTAGCCAACCTCTCCTTCAGATAACTTAAGCTCGTTAGGCCTGTATTTGGTATTACAATCTTAAAGGCTTTGAATAAGCTACTTTCCGCCACAAATTCCAACATTTGCTCGATACTCAGTCCTGCAGAATGCCAGGTGGCCACAATAGCTCCTGCGCTGGTACCACTAAGGACATCAACTTCGATGCCTTTTTCAGCCAGCGCTCGTAAAACTCCAATATGTGCTACCCCTCTTGCCCCTCCTCCGGATAGCGCCAAGCCTATTTTTTTTCCTTGGTACATAGCTGTTGATCCTTTAATAAGATGACAATAGCCCACCGGAGCAAAAGCTCACGGCGGGCTATTGAAGATTACTTTTGGCTCCTTATTGCTTTACCAATTGCGTAGTCCAAAACTTACCTTCAGCTATAAATTGAAGCTGATAGATACCTCGTGCTAATTGACCTATCTCTATGGTAGAATTTAGGCTCGGTGCCTGTATACGTAATACCTCTCTACCCAATGCATCCGTTAATCGGATAAGCTCAAATGCCTCTTCCATCTTAAGCTGCACTTGGTCTGTTGCTGGGTTTGGAAACACCTGAATAGTCCCTGCCAGGGTTGGATCGAAAGTCGAACTGATCAATTCGAAATCCGCTAGGTATCGGGGTTGAATTTGATATCCAGCATCAAAGGGTGCATTACCATCAGGATCAAATTGCCCGCCGATGCCAATCACATTAAATGGCTCTGTAGGAATATCACTTTCACTGAGACCCGTATCCGAATCAAGTCGCATGGTATAGGTGTTAGTGCCATCCGTAATCTCAGCGTTTCCTCCCCCTGAATCTGAAGAGAAAGAGACCAAAGTCACTCCTTCTAGCTTCACCAATTGAGATTCTGTAGTCTCATCTAGTACTGTCACCACTGCTGGATCAAACAGAGCATTTCCTGAGGATACAAAAGTTAGATCGGATGGGGAAATCTGAGTCAAACCACGGAATTGGCTAATCTCACCTTTAACAATCACTTCATCTCCTTCGGTAACGGTATAGCCGAATTCTTCCGAACCGCTAAATAGACCGATACCATCATTATTGGCATCGATGATGGTGAGTTGAAGTCCACCGCCACCGCGAATATCTACTCCGTAAACGATGCCTTGGATTTGGCAAGTAATACCAAGTGAATCGGGTCTACCATCCGCATTATTGGTGGTAACCACGCCAATATCATAGGCTGGGAAGTCAGGGTCACCGGGGTCAGAACAATCGTTAGCCTCTCCAGGAGAACCCAGCAATTGACCATCACCTGCAAACACCCCAGTTGGTTTAATGGCGGCTTTCCAATTAGTTGCCATGCTATTATCGGCATTCACATCACATAAAATCAGTGAACCTCCACCTCCATCAGCATCAGATGGCCAATCTCCGCCATCATCATAATCCACTTCGTCAACGATGTTGCCAAATTGGTCTCTCAACTGTACTAATTCTCCTCCATTACTGAGGGAACCGCTAGTCCATTCGAAAGCAGCAACGCCGAAGTTTCGCTCGAAAGCGGCTGAGTCAGTAGCTATGATCAGATAATCGCCAGGCTGTAGGGTAACAGCCGGGAAGGTGAATTCTACTCCGGCACCAAAGGTGAAACCTGCTAGGTCCTGGGCCGCATTATCATTGTTGAAAAGCTCCAGATATTCTAAGGAATCAGTCCCTGGATTATTGTACATGATTTCATTGATCACAATCGCTGGAATCTGTGCGTCATTATCTCTAATGGAAATCGTGAGGTTTTTTCGAAGTGGATTAATGGCAGCACCCTCACTAGGGAAGTTCAGATCAATTTCGATCGTTTCAATCGCCTCTATTTCCATATCATCTACTATCGTGACGGTGATCTCCGCGGTATCACTTTCTACGTCAGTAAATTCAATCATAGTATCATCCGGGTAGGTAAAGTCGGCATCCTCAGTAGCCGTAGAGGCTCCAAGAACTCTACTAAAGACACTGAAGGTCCCCGATCCACCTGCATTCTCCAATACCACCTGGAAAGTAACCGTCCCTGCATTCTCTTCGATCTCGAAATTTTCCGTAAGAATGTAGAATAATGGTCCTGTTAGACATTGGGAAGAAGCGCCGGGATTAGCAAATACATCAAAACCTCCAATATTCGCTCCTGATAGTGTACTAGCTGCTTGCCAGTTATCAGGGCCACTATTATCTGCATTAACGTCACAAAGCACCAAGGATGCTCCAGATCCATCTGCCTCTGAGGGCCAGCCATTTCCATCGTCATAATCCACTGAGTCTACTACCATTCCGTCACCATCTAATAGCAGTAGTGTCTCTCCTCCATTACTCAAAGAACCTCCAGTCCACTGGAAAGCAGGACGACCAAAGTTATTTTCAAATGCTACGGAATCGACAGCTACCATAACGTAGGATCCAGCATCTAAATTGAAGCCTGGAAAGGTAAAGCTAACGCCGTCCAATGAATAATCTTTAAGGTTTACGTCTGTTGGGCCATTATTAAGTATCTCGATAAACTCTAAAGAATCCAGTCCGCTTTCAGGTGGATTGTACATTATTTCTGTTATCACCAGTTTAGGGGTAACTGTAACCGTTCCCAACATATCGATTGCGCGATGGGGGTCACAGTGATAGTTGTAAAAACCAGGCTTATCAAAGACGAAAGTATACTCCCAAGGAGAGGGAGCGGCATTCCCATTGATAAAGCTTTCCGGATTCATCGGATATTCATCCTGAGAACCATTTACATTGTGAAAACCCTCAATGGATTTCCAAATGACAGTATCTCCTGCTTCAATCACCAAGTCTCTCGGGCTAAAGAAGTTGTTTTGGACGGTCACCTCATGAGTAGTGGCAAGCAATAAGGATGTAGAAATACAAAGTAGGAATAGAAGTAAGTGTTTTTTCATATGACGATTTAGATTTGATGGGCAGTCGCTAAGCGAAAGCTGAAATTTTCGATCTTAAAGAGCTAGCCCTTTGGTTGATGTGCGCTGCAAATATAGTCCAAAATATAATCCGTTGCTAAAGGCAGAGAGGCTCTTGCCTAGATTAAGTACGAACTTCTCATATGCTAAATCAACAGGCCACTCTCATCAATTCGCTGAAAGTGGCCTATTCAAGGTAAATATTTAGCATTTTTTCACCCCCTTACTGTATATCAGGAGTGCTCTATTTACTTGTATTCCAGCAAGTAGGCTCTAGTCCTTCTTGGCCAGAAAAATTTCAGCCATCATACATCTAGCACTGCCTCCGCCATACTTTTCAATATGATCCAACGGACTATGAATAATCGCTGTATGTGCTAATATTTTTTCGGTCTGTTGCATATCCAACGAATGGTAGGCCGAAGAGGACATAACTAAGAAGTTTTCACCTGCTGCATTTTTTACTTCCAACATATTTCCGGCGAAGGCATTCATCTGATCGAAGGAGATATCCACAATTTCTTTACCTGACTCTTGCAAGCGCATCTTTACCTCATTTCGTTCCTCCTGATTGCTCAATGACTCCAAGCAAATAATAGCCAAGGTCTCCCCCAATGCCATCATCACGTTTGTGTGATAAATATCATTCCCTCCTGCATCTTGTGCCGTGAACAAGATCGGTTCAAAATTCATACTCTCACAGAAGTCAGCAAATAAAAGTGGATGTGTTCTATCACTCCGACAGGCATAAGCAATTTGATTGGGTCGATCCAATATCATACTCCCCGTCCCCTCGAGGAATTTCCCTCCTAATTCATGGTTTTCTAACTTAATCCACGTATTGATTTCAAATCCTTCCTCCAGTGTTTCTATAATGTCAGTTCTTCTTTCTAATCTTCGATTAGGGGAGTACATGGGGTAAGTTATAACCAAGCCATCTTCGTGAAAACTGATCCAATTATTAGGAAATACAGCATCCGTTTTCAAAGGAGTATCAGTGTCTTGAACAACTACTACATGAATCTGATAGGAACGTAGTTTATCTACAAAAGCATCAAACTCCTTAACGGCAGCAGCAGAAATCTCCTCAAGTGTTAAATCTCCTTCATTGGATTGGAAGGCATTGTTTTCTGCCGTTTCAGGATTAAAGCCAAAATGAGCTGGTCGTACCATCATAATACTGGCAGCCAACTGTTGAGCTACTTTCATAAGTCTAATTTGGTATAGGACATAAATGATCACAAAAAAGAACCGCAATCCTCGGATTACAAAACCCGGTGGCGAGACTGGGCTCTTCCAAAACAGCGGCAATGTAAAAAATTACTATGATTTTGACGCGTGGAATAGCCCTTGGTCTCAAAAAATATTTCTGATTCTTTGGCTGCCTGTGCTACATCAGAGAAAGCCAAAGGATTTTACTAGTTTAGTCCCTCGGAAACAATCATTGAGCTATGCATAAAAAACTATTGAAAACCATTCTCAGCTGTTGGTTGATTTGCAGTTTTCTCCCCCTTGCACATACCCAATATTTTAGTCATCAACTAAATCTCCAGGATTCCACGCAAGTACATATCCTACGAACCAAACGAGGGGATCGCTTCGTTGGTCAACTCACTGATATCAGGAGTACTAACCTCTTTTTCAGGTTGGGTAATGGCAATGAACTTACTTTCACCTTTAAAGAAGTGATCTCAATCATTACCTGGCAAGAGGAAAATCTTGATAGTGCCAAGATGTGGCAACGACAGTTTAGAGATGACCTCATTGGTGAGGGACAAGGAAGAAGTATTAGCAAAGAGAATCTAATATATAGCTCAACTGCCTTTAACTATGGGAAGGGGGATGGTGAAGTGCGAAGCATTGCTTTTATCGTCAACATCGTAGATGTTGGAGTTACGGAAGGTTTTTCCATTGGCGGAGGTTTTGCACTCCCCGATATCGGTATTTTCAGACTTAAGGCCACTACCCCTGTTGGGAGGTCGCTACATGTTGGGGCAGGCGTAAATATGATTTTCCCGATCACGGAATTTACAGGTATTGAAGGAGTGGCTCATACCTTTGCCATATTGACCGCAGGAAACCCGGACCAGTTCTTTAATCTAACCATTGGGTCTTCTATCGCTTTTGATGCTTTCAGCGACGATGTTTTCCTGGCTTCTATTGGTGGTGGATATCGAGTCGCGCCCCAATGGCGATTACACTTTGAAATACTCTTTGGCGGAGATGACGGCGGATTTATTCCAGCAGTTGGTAGTGTTTGGCAAAAAGGGAACTTTAAATTGGAGTTGGGCTTAGCTGGCTTGCCAGAAACGGATATAGATTCAGCATTAATTCCGATCTTAGCACTCGGCTTTCTATTTTAGATGAAAGAAATGATTTTTAAAGCATAGATTTCATGGCTAAGAAAAACAAAAAAAATCGAATCGGTATCGTCTTTTCTACCGATCCGGACTTCGATTACGCCTTCAATGAAGAGGAAGAGGAAGAGGCGCTTCCAGCCAACCAACAGCGATTGCGAGTAAGTCTAGATCGAAAGCAGCGAAAAGGAAAGGAAGTAACCCTAATCACCGGCTTCGTCGGTCCAGATGCAGATCTAAAAGATCTGGGTAAGGCCCTCAAAAGCAAATGTGGAGTAGGTGGAAGTGTCAAGGAGGGGGAAATTCTGTTACAAGGAGACCATCGCAACAAAGTTGTAGACTGGTTAAAAGACCAAGGGTACAGCCAAACGAAAAGATCTGGAGGTTAGTTATTCCTTTGCTTAGCCTTCCATGCCTGCACCATCATCATGACTCTACTGTAATTGAGCATTCCCTCTTTGATGCCTTGCGCTTTTAAGTAGGCATCATAGGCTGCATAACGTGCCTTGGGCATGATATCTGGGTAAGCTCTAAGGTTTTCGTTGATTGCATTGAGATCAGCCTGCATTCCTAAAGGTAATTCAGCCCGAAAGGCCTGGTAGGCTTCCCGCTCATACCGTAGGTAACTGGTGGCCAAAGTACGCCAATAGGCCAGTCTGCCCATGTAGGCAATTACAGGATCCTCAGCCGAGGCGCAGGCTACATAGGCTAAAAAGTTACAAGTCCCCTCATCCCCGAAGCCGTAAGCATGTCCCATTTCGTGCGTCATTACATAGGGCCATTGGAGGGGATGTAAGCCCGCGTCTACATGTCCTTGTCCGGTGAACGGGAAATACAATCCGGAGGAGCTAAAACGCATAAATATTCCCTTGGGATAAATCTTATACGCTCGAGCATTGCTAGGAGCTGGGAAATCATGAGTTTTTAGCCAATTTTTCAGAAGTACACGCAGATTCTTTTCCAGCTTTTCAGGATGATCGCTTCGGTCTAGTGCCTCCTCCCCTGCCCCAGGAATTTGACTTCTAAGCTCTACTAGCTCTGCCGTTTCTTCTTGCAAGGCAGACCAAATCTGCTCCTTATCCAGTGGTTTTGGACTTATACCAATCTGGTCTTCCAATGAAACTCTACCATAGTTGTAGCCCCAAACGAAAAGGAAGGCAAAAATCAAGATCGATAAGAAAGCCACCAAACTCAAAGCCGCATATCCTAGTCTAGGAATCCAATTGGGTGAGTACTTCCGAATTTTCCCAACTGTCTTCACTAGCCAAAATCCAATCAAAATAATGAAAAGGTAAATTGAAGGAAAAGGCAACCATCCGAAGAGGATGTCATACAAGACTCTAATGGGAATAAATAGGAATCGACTGTAAATCTGTTCAATCCATTGCGGTTCAAATGATCCAATCCAACGAAGCAATAAGCTCAACACCCCAAGTCCAATCCAGAGAAGTTTTCGTTTTAGCTGCATAGCTTATCAAAATAGCGTTGATCTGAAACTTTCAGTCCTGATCTAGGCAGATGAAAAAAAGAAATGTAATGTAACTATTTTAGGAATTCACCGTCAAAAGAATGTCTCTGATTCGACAGCTTGATTACAAGTTTATATCTATATTTGCAACCAATAATGGTAAAAAGCTGTTCAAAAAGAAGCATTTATTAAGTAACCGTTCAAAAACTACAGGAAATGGCATTCGAATTCACCGATAAAAACTTCGATGCAGAGTCTGCACAAGGAGTAGCAGTAGTTGATTTCTGGGCTGAGTGGTGCGGGCCATGTCGAATGATTGGTCCCATCATCGAAGAACTTGCCTCTGACTACGAAGATAAAGCCATCATTGGTAAAGTAAACGTGGATGATAATCCTGAGATTTCAATGAAATTTGGAATCCGCAGCATTCCGACGATTTTGATCCTCAAAGATGGTGAGGTTGTTGACAAGCAAGTAGGTGTAACTACTAAGAACAAACTAGCAGAAAAGATTGACAAGGCTCTAATGCAAGTAGCTTAATCTATCTTTCTAGCAGAAAAATATAGACAGTTTAAGTCCTTACTTCGTATATTTCGGAGTAGGGACTTATTTTTAGGGGAAGGGCAAGCAAAATGGTTCTTCTTCGACTGATTTAAACGTACCAAACCCGTTACTGTATATGAATTTATTGGACAGCCTTGAGGTAAGAGATTTGGGGAACCTGGAGTTACTCGCCAAGCAAGTGGTGGAAGGATTTATCATCGGTCTACATAAGAGTCCTTTCCATGGATTTTCAGTAGAATTTGCCGAACATCGACTGTACAATCAAGGTGAGTCCACTAGAAATATTGATTGGAAGGTCTACGCGCGCACCGATAAGATGTTTACTAAGCGTTTTGAAGAGGAGACCAACCTGAGATGTCAAATTATTGTGGATGCCTCCTCCTCCATGTACTTTCCAGAAGGTAAACAGGATGATCCATCTTACATTAACAAGCTTAGGTTTTCTGCACTAGCCAGTGCTGCCCTGATGAATCTCTTGCAGAAGCAACGGGATGCCTTTGGCCTAAGTGTCTTTGACGAACAGTTACGTGAGCATACCAGAGCCAAATCCAGTACTAAACATTACCGATTACTCCTCACCTACCTAGATCGCCTCATCCGGACACCAGAGCACAATAAAACCACTGCTGCAGCCAAAGCCTTACATCAGATCGCTGATAGTATTCACAAAAGATCTATGGTGATCATTTTTAGTGATATGTTTGAGCAATCGGAGGATACCGAAAAGCTTTTCTCAGCGCTACAGCACCTGAAGCACAACAAACACGAAGTGGTTCTATTTCACGTTGTGGATAAGTCTAAGGAGATCGATTTTGATTTCAAAAACAGACCTTACCTATTTGTAGATATGGAAACAGGTGAGCGGGTACGGCTCCAGCCCAACCAGGTCAAGGAGACCTATCAGAAGCAGATCCAGGATTTCACAAACCAATTGAAACTGAGATGTCTACAGTATCAAATTGACTTCGTGGAAGCAGATATAAATAAAGGCTTTAGACAGATCCTTCAGGCATATCTGGTAAAGCGTTCTAAAATGCGAACTTAATTAAGTGCTACAGTATAAAAGAACACATATGATTAAACTCAAAGACTATTCTACAAAGCCTCCTGAAAACCTTAGCAAGAAAGAAACTCGCGAACTTACCAAAGATCTAGTTGAACGTTTAGGCGAACTACACGCACTACTAATTGCTGAACAAAAACATTCTGTACTGGTCATCTTCCAAGGTATGGATGGAAGTGGAAAGGATGGTGCGGTACGTACTGTATTCCGAGAGTGCAACCCTAGCGGCCTTGGCGTGTATTCCTTCAAGAAACCAACGGATGAAGAGTTCGCGCACGATTTCCTTTGGCGTGTACATAAGCAAGCTCCAGCCAAAGGTCAGATCAAGGTTTTCAATCGATCACATTATGAAGATGTGCTCATCCAACGCGTCCACGGATGGATCGATGAGGAACGCGTAGATAATAGATACGAAGCGATCAATGCTTTTGAGAAGCTGTTGACCTTTGATAACAATACGATAATTTTCAAATTCTACCTTCATATTTCTCACGATCAACAGAATTTGGAACTTACCGAAAGACTGGAAGAACACGATAAGCATTGGAAGCACAATCCGAGCGACTGGCAGGAAAGGGAACATTGGGATGAATATATGCGTTGTTACGAAGACATGCTCAATCGAAGTGATATCCCTTGGATCATTACACCGGTAGATAGCAGATGGTATCGAGATTATATTGTCACAAAAACTATGGTGGAGCGGCTCGAAAAACTAAATATGCAGTATCCACCCTTAAAGGAAGATTAAAGTTCTGAATGGATAAGGTAAGAATTGACAAGTGGCTTTGGAGCGTTCGAATTTTTAAGTCAAGAACAATTGCCACTGATGCCTGTAAATCGGGAAAAATTAAGATTAAGGGAGTTAATGTAAAACCCTCCTACTTGGTCGAACGTGAAGAATTGGTAGAGGTGCGCAAAAATGGTTTCGACCTCCAATTCAAGGTTATTGATTTAATCCAAAAGCGGGTTTCAGCACCACTTGCTCAACAATGTTATGAGGATTTAACTCCGGCAGAAGAGCTCAATAAATACCAGGACTGGTTTGTGGGGAAAGCGGCAGCCGAAAAAAGAGAGAAAGGTGCAGGAAGGCCCACTAAGAAGGAACGTAGATCCATTGATGAATTCAAATGGACCAGAGATAAGGAAGGGGGTGAGATTGAAGAATAAATAATCGTGCTCACCACCACTCCTGGCGTATTACATACGTGTGCCAATTATTGGGGTTCATCCGAGCTTGAAAAAATTGCTGTCTGTATTTACGCCGTAAGTCTAATTTCGCTTCGACCATGTTAACCGTTCTGGATATTTCTAGAATCTCCAGATGATTATCGCTATAATCCTGGATCTGATCCAGATAGGGAAGAATCCCTTTGAGAACCTCGTCGATCTTATCTCTTATCACTCCATACCTCCTTAAGGAAGACCTGCTACATTCCTCCCCAATTAGTAGAAGTTCATTGACCAACACCAGGAATTGATCATAAATTAAGAGGACTGCCCCAAGATTTGCCAGGTAATCCGTTTGGTCTTGATCCAGGTAGGATTGGATTTTGTCCATGGCCAGTTCGAAATTCGTTGCAGCCGCAATGGTATCTTTTGTACTTTGATAAACTTTGAATAGTTTATTGTACAGCAGGATGATTTCGTATTCTTGATTCAGACTCAAGTGCTGATCTTTCCCTTGATCTTCATAGCGCTTTTTCAATCTGGCTATCTGATCAAGATCAAAAAAGTATTTAACCTCGGCTTCCATTAAGTCTCCATGTAACGGAAATTTTCTTCTCCCTTCAGAAAGGTAACGAAAAGCCAATCCGCGAGTACCTCGATGTGCAAATGCTTCATACAATAATAGATAAAGACCTG
This sequence comes from uncultured Lewinella sp., assembly GCA_913057785.1. Lineage (GTDB taxonomy): Bacteria > Bacteroidota > Bacteroidia > Chitinophagales > Saprospiraceae > DT-111. The sequence goes on from CAJXPD010000060.1 coordinate 29,778, forward strand.
GTGTCTCATAACCTTGCTCATAAAGAGTGCGAACCAAAGGCGTATAGGTATCAACCTCCCCCCGATAAAAGGCAGCCAAGGCCAGTTGATAAGAAAACCACTTCATTCGCCGATCGAGGACACTCCCCATTTTTGCCCCCCGCATCAAATTATGTAGAGCAAGAATGGCTCGGTGTTGACGAATAACAAGTTCTCTCCTACTTTTTCTTTGCAAATCCAGAACACTTCTTGATAGCAGGAGATTCTGTAAACTTGCCAGATTGGCCAAAATGTGTTTTTTATTTTTCCTTTTGCTTACTTGAAGCAAGGATAGATAAGAATCATATGCCTTCAAAGCCGGACCTTCAATGGCTAACAGGGTCCTAGATGGCCTGATATCTGTCTGGCTAGATCTTAACTGCTGAGCAGCAATCTGATGATATAGCCTGGCCTCGAGTTCCCAAATTTCTGGGCCAATTGTACTCCCTGCTTTTTCTTTCACTATGGCAATTGTAGATATAGCCTTTGTCAATTGATCATCATCAGCAGGATTACGATCATAAAGTGATATCTCTTTCCTAACTTCCCTCACTTCATCTTCAATGCTTTGGCACAAAGAATCGGTGGTGGGCCCTAATAGACAAATGATTGAGAGTAGTCGTACTAGCATAAGAGGCGCATTTACACATAAAGATGCACCAAAGAAGGTAGGTAGGTAGGTGGGTAATTGACAGAAAACAGTCTGTCAGAAGCTTGACGAAGAGATAAAGAAAGAAGGCTATCCTCCATATGAAGCAATAAAAAACCCGATGACCAGTGGTCATCGGGTTTTTTATTGTTAACTCGCTTGAGTTGGATTACTCATTGAAGTAAGAAGCATCGTTCTTTCCTCCAGCTTGTACTTTCTCCAAACGAGTTTTGAATTCGTTAGAAGTTGCTAGATCATCCTTACGAGCAAAGATCTCTTTCAAGGCGATCAATGTATTCGCATCATTTGGATTTAGCTTCTCCGCCTTCTTGAAAAATGGCAGTGCTTCGTCAAATTGAGAGAATACTTTCTGCTTCATATCTTCGTACTTCTTCAGACCATCTTTAGAGTAGTCTCCTTCTAGCTCAACCAACTGCTTAGTCATCGCGGCAGCTTTGTTGTAGTACAAAGCTCCAATACTATAGATAGCGTCAAAATACTTAGGATCTTTTGCTAAAGCTTGATTATAGCGCTCCAATGCTTTGTTGAAGTATTCATCTGCTTTAGCTTCATTACCATCTCCAGATTCTTTTTGGTACAAGTTGTCAAAGACATTACCTAGAGTAGCATACAAAGACATGTTATCTGGCTCTTTTTCAATAGCCATTTCCAGTTTTGTGATTAACACGTCAAGCTTATTCAACTTCAAGAAGTGGTTAATTTCAGCAAACAACAAAGAAACATCATCTGGATACTTTTTACGGCCAGCTTCTAGGTACTGGTAAGCATCTGCTGCAGAAGTCTTCTCTGATTCGATCTTATACAAAGCTTCGTAAATAGCTGCCTTGTCATAATTTGCCTTATATAGGTCCTGGAAAAGCTTACTAGCATCAGCCGTCTTCTTAGCGTTCAGTGCTGCCAAACCTGTGATATACTTCTGCTCGTTCAACTGCTCTGGATTCGCATCAAGTGCACTTTCTCCGCCATTAGCCTTCAACATTTCATGGGCAGTCAATACCGCATTGAAATTTTGGTAGGCTTCTGCATATTTTTGCTCATCGTAAGCATAGATGCCCATGTTAGACAAAGTACCTTGCGCCATAGCAAGTCCTTTCAGTGCATCTTTCTTTTCATACTTCTTCTCGGCCATACCGAATGCCTTTTCGAAGGCTTTGAAGGAATTATAGGCCGGTCTGTCAACATCAGGCAATTCACTCACATCTCCAATACCTAAAGTCTTGATATTTGTGATCTGAGTAGCGATTACACCATAGATCTCTCCTTTCTTCAACCATGTTTTAATGGTACCACCAGTCTCCGCATCAGCTTCAGCAGTCGCGATGTTATCCACAGCTTCCTGTAGCTTTGCTTTATTAGTTTGGTCTAGGTTGAAAGCCGCAATCGCCTGAGAGGCTTTCTTAAGGGCTTTTTTACCATTTTGTGCCTCGACACTACCAAGAACTAGTAGAAGAGATAGACAGGATAAGAAAATCTTTTTCATCATATTCAGATTTGATATTTTGTTTAAAAACCATTGTTTTGACGAACAAACTAGGTACGAAGGTACTTATTTAGTGTTAAATTCGACTGCCCGCCTGTTAAAATTTGTTAATCTCCTGACTCATTTTGATCCTCAGCATTTGCCTCAGAATCATCGCCTTCTGCTCCGTCTGGATCAATAACATCCTCATCCTCAGCTGCTGGTACAATGGTAATATCAGCAATATCATCCCCCTCATCTAATCGGATAACGCGCACTCCTTGAGTCGCTCTACCCATGATTCGAATATCTTGTACGGGCATCCGGATCACTATACCCGAAATATTGGTAATCATGATATCCTCATCTTCTCGAACCGCTTTGATGGCAACCACATGACCCGTCTTGGCAGTAACTTGCATCGTCTTCACCCCTTTTCCACCACGATTGGTCAAGCGATAATCGTTGAAATCGGAGCGTTTCCCGTTTCCTTTTTCAGAAACGACCAGGATGGTTACTTCTGTATCTGTTGGATCAATGCAGATCATCCCTACAACTCGATCTTCTCCGGGAAGCAGCGAAATACCTCTAACTCCTGCTGCGCTACGGCCCATCGCTCGCACCGCTGACTCATTGAAACGAATGGCATTACCCATTCTAGAAGCAATGAATACCTCATTATTTCCATTGGTCAGTTTAGCTTCCAGGAGTTGATCCCCTTCATTAATGGTAAGCGCATTTATCCCGCCAGCTCTTGGACGAGAGAAGGCTTCAACCAATGTCTTCTTGATCACCCCTTTTTGGGTGCAGAACATGATATAATGCTGGTTGATAAAGTCTTCATCCTTCAAGTCTTTGACGATGATATAAGCTCTGACCTTATCATTCGGCGGTATCGCTAGGATATTCTGGATAACTCTACCACTGGAGTTCTTACCTGCTTCTGGAATTTCATAGATTCGCAACCAATGACATTTGCCTTGTTCCGTAAAGAGTAGCAAATAATTATGGTTGGTGGCCGAAAAGATGTGCTCTACAAAATCTTCATCACGGGTCTTACTTCCGCGAGATCCACGTCCTCCCCGACCTTGCGTACGATATTCAGAACTTGGCGTACGCTTGATATATCCTAGATGAGTGATAGTCACAATGACTTCCTCATCCTTGATCAGATCTTCCATGCTGATGTCGCCACCAGCCAAGTTGATATCCGTGCGGCGCTCATCACCATACTTCTCCTTGATAAAGGCAAGTTCCTCTTTTATGATTTCTCTCTGTAGGTCCTCGCTTTCCAAGATAGCCTTCAAGTGGGCAATTCTTTCTTGGATTTCGTCGTATTCTGCCTTGACCTTATCGCGCTCCAGGCCTGTCAATTTCTGAAGTCGCATATCCAAAATGGCCTTGGCTTGTGCCTCTGATAATACATTACCTTCAAGCACTTGTAGTTCATCGGTTTGGGCCTCTTCAATCAAGGTTCCAAATTTCTTCCAGAAGGCATCCTTATCCTTAATGAACTCTCCCTTCATCAAACCTTCCCGCGCTTCTTCTGGCGTTTTAGAGGCTCGAATCAAAGTGATAACATGATCAATGTAGTCTAACGCAACCAACAGACCAACCAGGATATGTGCTCTCCCTAAGGCCTTGCGCAGATCAAATTGAGTACGTCGTACAATTACCTCTAAACGGAATTTGATGAATTCCTCAATCATATCCTTAAGGTTCAGAAGCATTGGACGTCCATTCACCAGCGCCACATTGTTAACACCGTAAGAAGATTGCAAAGGTGTATACTTGTATAGCTGGCTCAAAATCACGCTCGCCATTGCGTCCCTACGAACCTCCACGACAATTCTAAGTCCGTTTCGATCGGATTCATCTCGTAGATCCGTGATCCCTTCGATCCTTTTATCATTAACCAATTCCGCCATCTTGGCTACTAAATTGGCCTTATTAACCTGATAAGGTATTTCAGTTATAATAATGGTCTCTCGACCATTGCTTTCTGTTTCGATGTCTGCTTTTCCACGTAAAACCACTCTTCCTCTCCCCGTATGGAATGCTTCTTTCACACCCTGGTAACCATAGATAGTACCTCCAGTGGGAAAATCAGGGGCTTTAATAAACTCCATCAATTCATCTACCGTGATTTCAGGATTATCAACAGCAGCTGAAATTCCATTGAGTACTTCGGTAAGGTTATGCGGTAGCATATTAGTGGCCATACCTACAGCGATACCAGAAGCTCCATTGATCAACAAATTGGGCACGCGCGTGGGTAGAACGGTAGGTTCTTCCAATGAGTCATCAAAATTCAGTGCAAAATCAACGGTATCTTTGTTGATATCAGCTAATATTTCATCACTGATTCTGCGCAAGCGGGCCTCTGTATATCGCATGGCTGCCGGGCTATCGCCGTCCATGGAACCAAAATTTCCTTGCCCATCAACTAAGGGATAACGCAAAGACCATTCTTGAGCCATCCGGACCATGGTGTCGTAAACGGAAGAGTCTCCATGCGGGTGGTATTTCCCAAGAACCTCTCCGACGATACGCGCCGACTTTTTGGGAGCCTTCCCAAAAGTTAAGCCCAATTCTGACATCCCGTATAACACTCGGCGATGGACTGGCTTCAGGCCATCGCGCACATCCGGTAGCGCCCGAGAAACGATGACCGACATAGAATAATCTATGTAAGCCGTCTTCATCTGATCCTCGATGTTAACGGGAATAATTCTTTGATTTGAAGACATCTAAATCTTTTGAATCGATTAAATAATTTCTAGGAAAAGCAGGCAAGAGAATTTTCTTTTTGTCGCTCTACTGTAACCTCGCAAAGATACAAAATATCTATCATCAAGGTGCTTATAAAAGACTATTAATTTGCTTAAACTTGAAAAAAACAAGGCTTGTAAAAACACCTTCAAATCAAGGCTTACATTCGCCTGTAAATCCTTTCATTTCAAGCGCATAGCGACTTAGTAAATCTCCGGAGCAAAATGTGTGATAAAATCATTTTTAGCAGCTATAGATCATGTAGTTATAGGTAACTGCAGATTCTTATATATAAGAGAGCTCTAAATCCTATTGCACACAAAAGAGCAGTTACACATCTTGTTCATTACATTTGTGTTTCTGAACTGGGTTTTCTCAAGTCTCGAAATTATCCTAATTAGTACATAGATAAGTCAATACACGATGAAACTGAACTTGGAACTAAAAGTAGCCAGCAAGCCAGAATGGGTAGAAACAGTTTTGGGTGATTTCGACACCTTTTTGCAAGATCATGCAGATTGCGAGCGGAAGGCCTCTGCCGCAGCTTTAAGCCTAGTAGCCAAATATCCTGATAGAACGGCAATTATTCCGGAGTTAATCGAAACAGCCCTAGAAGAATTGGAACACTTCCAAGAAGTCTATGCCTTAATGGAAAAGAGGGGCGTACGTTTGCTTGCCTCTATGCCTGAAGATCCGTACATCAAAAGCCTGATGAAGCGAATGCACTCTGGAATCGAAGAAAGGCTACTCGACCGTCTTTTGATCGGATCCGTATTCGAGACACGAGGCGCTGAACGATTCCGGCTCATCGAAGAAGGCTTAACAGATCCTGATCTGAAACGATTTTACAAGATGCTTTGGACTTCCGAAGCCAAGCATGGGCATATCTATGTTAAGATGGCATTGGAATATTTTCCGGAAGACAAGGTTTACCAACGATTGGAATGGTGGATGGATCAAGAAGGGGAAATTATAGACAACCTACCACTACGTGCCGCATTGCATTGATCTTCGTCCCCAGCTATCTACCGATGGTAATCAGCTGACTACCGTTTATAAATATTATTAATAAAATACGTTTTTTCTTTAATTTATTCCTATCTTAGAGCCAAGAAATTGTAAATCTTTCTAATCTCTTGAGGCTGGTGTAATTACACCGTACATCTTATACCAATCAATGTAAGCTTCCCCCCTTCTAAGGAATAACTCAATACAGTTGTTCTCCCCTTATTTTGAAACAATATCCTCCAGTTTTCGTAGTAATTCACTGTTGAAATTCCGCAGCGTTAAAGACATTTTCCCCTTATCCAGACAACACTAAAACTACTTTGACATCGAGCTTATTTCTTCAAAGAATGCGATGGCACTAATTGTGCCGGCAATCTTTATCAATAGATAAGCTCAGTTTAGTCTTAAAAAACAAACACTGCAAAACATGGATCAGGCCGGACAAGGGCGTTTGTCCAGTGCTGGTAAGCGGAATCAAGATGTACTCAAGGAAGGAGTTGAAAAGCTCACTTTGATTTCTGCTTCTCAGGCAATACTTCGCTCTGAACTCTCATTTGAAACTCAAGACCCATTTACAGGAGCAATCCCTGTGAAGGACACTGTACGTACTAGTAGCAAGAATCTTCACCAGGATCGCTTCCACTGCTCGGAAACCGAGCGAGAATTCTTATTGAACAAGATCTCCATTCTAGAGAACGAGCTACAAGAAGTTCAACAGGAAAATTCTTCCAACAAAAATTACCTAGCAAATCTAAGTCACGAAATCCGCAATAGCGTTAATACTATTGTAGGTATGACCAGTCTCTTGCATGATGACGTTACTGCCGATAAGCAGCAGCAGTATCTTGGACATTTGAAACAAGCAAGCGACCTCTTACTTGCCATGATGACAAATGCCCTGGAGCTGGGAAAAATGGACAGGGGACAAATTGAACCCTCTCTCAAAAGATTTGATCTGATTGCACTACTTAATTCTCTAGCTAAAACCACAGAATTCCGCCTATGGGAAAAACCTGTACACTTTAAGTACTACCTATCCCCAGAATTACCTACAGACTTACTGGGGGATAAAGTTTTGCTTTATCAGATTCTACTGAACCTACTAGGCAATGCTATCAAGTTTACCGAGAAGGGGCAAATTAGTTTTTCCATTGAACCTATCGCCACACAGTCTAACATCTGTTGGATAGCATTTAACATTACGGATACGGGAATTGGTTTTTCTCCAAAGATGAAATCTCAGATCTTCAAGCGCTTCGAACAGAGTGGTCAAGTGAAATATCGACAGCAAGGTGCAGGACTGGGTTTAGCCATTTCAAAGAACATACTTGATCTACTGGGGGGCAATATTGAGGTTAAAAGTGAAGTAGGTAAAGGTTCAAGTTTCACCGTACAACTTCCATTTAGACTCAAAGAGAAGACACAGACTAAAGAGAAGACAACATCTGGATTTGCTCCTGTAAGCCCTCTTGGCCTAAAGCGAATCTTGGTGGTGGAGGACAACCCGCTTAATCAGGTTTATCTTCAATCGGTTTTGGAAAGAATGGGCTATCAGGTATGTTGTGTGGACACCGGAGTCAAAGCCACTGAGAAGCTCGATCAGCAAATCTTTGACCTAGCCTTCATAGACTTGAGGATTCCGTTGAAAAATGGTTTCGAAACTTGCATTCATCTTCGTAATTCAGCTGCTGTCACCAATCGTACCATCCCAGTGATTGCTACGAGTGGTTCAACCTCTATGGCGGATCATGAAAAGGCAAAAGCCGTGGGGATGGATGACTATCTGACCAAACCCTTTAGCCCACAGGATATCTTTGCCGTTCTACAAAAACATGAAAAAAGATACCTGGCCAAGCACACGCCGGCTTCCTTTCAATTTTCCCCGGTATTTGATCATTTACGCTTGCAGGAGTTGTACATGAACAACTATGATCAAGTCAATCTGATGTTCGACATCTTTTTGAAGAATACACCTAATAGTTTTGCTCAAATAGAAAACCAATGGGAAACAGAGGATTGGCTATCCTTGAACGACTCTGTACATAAGATCAAACCCACCTTCAGCATGGTTGGATTGAATTACGTTAGTAATATAGCCAAACAACTGGAGGACCAGAGTCAACAGTGCCATACAGGCTCGAGAATGAAGGAGAGTTTTCAGCGATTCAAAGCCGCGGTTCTAGAAAGTCTCCATTTAGTAGCATCAGAAAAAAAGAAACTAGAAGAATTTCAATTCATAAATCCCTAAGATTAAATGCGTTGCCTAATTGTTGATGATGAAGAAATGTCTCGGATGCACATCCAAGGGATCTGCCACAGAATTCCTGATGTCGAAATTGTAGGAATATTTGACAATGCACTTGCTGCAAACAGCTATCTTTCTCAACATCCAGTGGACCTAATTTTTCTTGATATTGAGATGCCAGATTGTTCTGGCATTGAGTTCGTCAAGAACATGGATCAAGTCCCCGGCATTATCTTTACGACCGCTAAAGAGAACTATGCCATCAAAGCATTTGATCTTATTGATCACGTAGTAGACTATATCGTAAAACCTGTGGCAAGCATGCGTTTACTGCGAGCCATCAACCGCTTCAGAGCTCAAAGAAATGGGCAAACTGAGGCAGAAATGCCTACTACCTCCTCTCCTATTCAAGCTTACCCAAATGACAATTTTGTTTTTGTAAAATCAGAGAAACGTTTGGTGAGAATCAATCTTGATGAGTTACTTTATGTTGAAACTACTGGAGACTACTCCATCTTTAAATTGCAGAATGGACAGCAGTTTGTCGTCCAATCTTCTCTAAAGAATATCGGTAGCAAAATTCAGCATCCAAACTTCATCAAGGTACACCGATCTTATATTGTCAACCTAAATAAGATCGTAGATATTGAAGAAAACACCTTAGTCATAGATCGGAAAGTGATTCCGATCAGTCGAGCCCATCGAGCAGGGCTTTTAGAGCGCATCATGCCAATTTAACCTGTTATTAGCCTGAATTTGTTGAGGTGGAATTAATGACGTCCTATGGCTTTATTAATTCCAACCAACTTATTTAGTACTTCACTAGACCTAAGCACCATCAAGCCTGGCTTGCCCGTTTTGCCTTTTCCCAATTCACACTTTGCTTCTTTCTAATGTACCTGAAGAATCCAGCATATACGGCATAATTCATTATGCAAAAGTACAAGGGCACGAAGAATCCTGGAATTGATATTTTTCGATCTTGCATGCGGTATCCAAGCAGTGCTTGCAGATAGAACCCAAATTGTAGCAAAAGCATAATTTTAAACAAAATAGAGTCCGTGAAGTAAGCCAAATATAGATTGCTGACAAAAGCAAGCGGCAAAGCCAGTGGAGCCAAGGTCCAACGCAGGACTCGATGAGAAATATATTGAAAGGATAAACGGCCATACTGAAATATATTCAGCAATGGAAGTAATCTAGACATGGCTTGGAACCCTCCTGCACAAATTCTCACCTTACGCTTCAACTCTTCCTGTAGATTAGCAGAAGGCTCCTCTTCGGCATAGGCATTCGGTTCGTAGGCTACGCGAGAACCAGCTTGGGCAATCTTCAAAGTCTGTTCAAAATCATCTAATATAGCATCAGCGGGAACCGGTTGGAACAAGGAGGTTCTGATGGCATACAATTCGCCAGCCGCCCCCACCACACTGTAGAAGCGCGCATCCAAGTTCTTCAATAGCGATTCATATTTCCAATACAAGCCTACTCCCGCTCCGCTCGCCGCCTTCTCTCCTTCTTGACGAACTCGCTTTTCACCCGCCACTGCCCCAATACATGCCTCTTCAAAATGGCGAATCAGTCGCTTTACACTCTTGGGGTTCAAAAATGTATTGGCATCAGTGAAGACGACATAGTCGGTATCGACGTATTTCATAGCGCGCTTTACTGCGGCTATCTTGCCCCGCCGTACGGGTTCATGTAGATACAATATTTGCTGCTCATTCGCTAGAATCTCCGCTGAACGATCATTGGAACCATCCGTAATAAAGAGGACTTGCAATTGATCTTCTGGATAGTCCAGTTCAAAGCAATTTTTTAGCTTATCAGGTAAAATATCCGCTTCGTTATAGGCAGCTATTAAAAGGGTAACCCCAGGCCAATCTTTCTCATCCACCATAGAAGTGGAAGCTTTCGATCTAGTCCAATATTCCTTCACCTTTACAAGTAGCCAGATTACAAGCCCATACCCCAAGTAGGTGTACACGCAGATCGAGAGAGAAACAAAGAAAATCGTTGCCACTATCACATCTTTTTTGGGTGTGAATAATTTAGTTGTGTAAGGTGTAGTTTCTCTTGTTTTATCGTAGTGGAGGTATGTAGCGTTGATTGAGGTCGGATCACACTGATCCTATATTAAACTATCGGAGTATGCGTTCAATTTCTTTATCGGTTTAGCTGGAACCCCGGCCACTAGGGTATCTGGAGGAACATCTTTGGTCACGATGGAACCCGGTGCAATAGCTGCTCCCTTATGCACTCGAACCCCCTTCAGAATAATGGCTCGCGTGCCCACCTTAACAAAGTCCTCCAGGATTACAGGCGCTGACTCTCCTGGTAAGGTTCGATCCTGCAAATCGTGAAAATCTCCGTCCATAATGTGTACAAAGGGAGCTAATCTGCAATGGTTACCAATCGTCACTGAATTCGTGGCAGCGATCATGGCACCATTGATCCAACAATCCTCTCCAATCGACAATTTAGCTCCAGCTTGCACCGCAAGCCTACAGCGATGTATATCCGACCGAAGCTCAGTACGGTCACCAATGCGGAGCATGCCTTCATTTTGTATGGAGGGGCGTTTCAACAAAGAAACATCCTTCCCCAAGGTATTTACCCCCTGCAACAGCCATCGATTTTTGAGTTTATTCCACAATTGCTTGAACATACTATTTATCAGTTAGATAGCCTTAAGTTGTCTAATCGGTTTGGCAGGCACCCCTGCTACCAATGTATAGGGAGGAACATCTTCATGCACTACGGCTCCAACTGCTACCACTGCTCCTTTACCTATTCTAACCCCTTTCATAATCATCGCCCGGGTTGCTAACCAGGCATCTTCTTCTATAATGATCGCCGAAGAGTTTTGCCCCTTGCGTTGACCCAATCCAAAATCATCGTGGTCCATAATTTGTACCATTGGCGCCAGATAACAATTCTTGCCTATACGGACTTCCTTTTCGGCAGAAATCAAAGCCCCGTTAATGTACGCACCATCTCCGATTGTCAATAAGCCTTTTCGACCTACCAAAATCTGGGTGGGGTTGATGTTGGACCAAATACGAACCAGTTGTCCCAACTCAAGTCGCCCCCTCTGTTGCACAGTTGGTTTACCTTTAGCAAACACTAGCCTGCCCTTCCAATTTGCCTTTCGGAAATAAAACTTACCGCGAACAAAACTGCTGGTCAAGTGCCTCAGTCTATTCAGCAAGCGCCAGGAACTCACTCCAATAGAGGGAGCATCATCTGCATTCCTGATCTTCTGCCATTCTCTCCTAAGCAAATCTCTCATCGACCTTCATTTTCTTTGATCCGAGATGCCACCTTACTCCCTTTATGATTGCCTGAACGTGCTCCTTCTCACCTTTTCGCCAATGCTTCAATAAGTGCCATGGCACACCGATGGACAAGAAATAAAGCACAAACAAATAGTAGGAAAAGCCGGTGTACCAGTTTCGCATAAAGAGCCACCGATTTCTAAACATGTAGTAAGTCTTCAAGGGATTTGTTTTCCCGATGGAGCTTGACTCTCGGTGATGGATATAAGAATCTGATGTGTAATGTATTTCCCAGCCGGCGGCCCGTACCGCTTCGCAAAAATCCAATTCCTCATAATACAGGAAGTAGTCTTCCGATAACAATCCTACCCGCTCAAATACCTCCCTTCGGACTAACATGCAAGCACCATGCGCGAAGTACGTTCTTCCACTGCGATCAAAAGAGCCATCATCAAGCTTCTGCTTGGCTGGGTTGAGGCCTCTTCCTGTGAAACGATGAATCCCGTTGATTCCTGCATATTGCAAAGTACCAGGGGAATCAGCATAGTAGATTTTGGGGCTAACAATACCAATTCGTTGATTCTCATCCAGCAATCGAACCATAGGCCCTAAGAAGTCTTGAGGGACCAAAGTATCATTATTGATCAACAGGACGTACTG
>CAJXPD010000061.1 GCA_913057785.1 uncultured Lewinella sp.
TCCGAAGGTTTTAAAACCTTCGGAAGCCTTTTTGGCAGAAAGGAATTTACCAAGGCTTACCGGTACCTTGCAATAACCACATCTTGGACCAGGCGCTATTGTTTGCATCTGGCGCGGTATGCGAGGTTGTTTCTAAACGATCAATCGCACTTTGCGCATTGGCTGGATTAAAGTCGATTTCGTCTAAGGAGTAGTAGAAACGAACAGGAAGCACAGGCCGTTTGGCAATCGTACCCGCCTGCAAGGCCGGAAATCCAGTACGGCGATAATCAAACCAAGCTTCAGCCGCAGCCGTCCAACTGGCGATCCATTTTTGCTCCATGATTTGCTCTAAGGTGCCATTAAATGCTGCGCCTTCACCAGCTATGTAGGACTTGAACTGACCATCTACACCCCAAGTAACGAAACTTGCTGCAACACCTTGCTCGTAGAAGTAGGCTGCGCTTTCACCCACACTCCATCCTTTCAATGCCGCTTCCGCCAAGATGAGATGGACCTCAGATGCAGAGAGCAAACGAGATTTTAAGAGTGGCCCGCTAGCATTTCCATATCGATCATTTAGGTGTGAGGCGTGAGGGTTGTTCGGAGCCTGCTCCAAGTTGGGATTGAGATTATAGGCCTGAGGCACGATAGACCAAGATGGAGGTAGGCCCACGTAGTCCGTATCTAGATCCAATGGAAAGCCATGAGTCTGTTGGTATTGAGCGGCTACATCGGGGGCCACTTTGCGGATACCATTTATGATCTCATCACTACCATCCGGCATTTCCGGGTCTACCTCTAGCGGAATATCAATCTTCTCGGCCCAAATCCCAAGTCTTGGGTCTCCCAGGGATTGTAGTTTATCTACCAGGGTAGCACACATTTTTAGTCTGCGGAAATTGCTTCCACCAGTCCCGTCAAAAACAGTATTGTTCGGCCATGAGTCCACATCGCTATTGCCTATGTAGGCCACTGCCGCGTCATCTGCTGGATCCGTGATTAAGGGATACATTTCTGGAGCTCCAGCGATCTTCTCTATCCCAGCCTTGGCGATGCCAGGTTCTTTTTCGCTCAAACGCATATAGTAACGTAGAGCCAAGGAGTTGGCGAATTTGCGCCATTTTTGCACATCGCCAGCATAGAGTACGTCTTGTGAAGGGTTAATATCTTTATAGGTGTCAGGAGCCTGGGAAAGCAATTCGTTGGCCCTTTCTAAATCTGCCAGAATACCTGCATAAATATCAGCTTGCGCATCAAAAGATGGCTTGATATTACTAGCACCTCCTTGCTCTCCCTTTAAGGCAGAACTATAGGGCGCATCTCCCCATAGATCGGTTATTAATCCAAATACATAGGATTTGAAAACCAAAGCCATACCTTCATGAAACGGCAACCCCATTTCCACGGCCTTGATGCGTAACTCGTCATCATTACGCAAGATTCCGTAGTAGGCGTTCCAGCTTTGATCAGACCAATCATAGGCATTGTGGGAGCTACTCCAACCATCTTTCTGCGTGTGCTGCATCACCCCTGCCAAATCTCCGTAGCCTAGCCCCACTACTCGTTGAGCGGTCGTAGTGATAACGGTACTCATCAAAAGGTTGGGGTGTGCATTGATCGGATCTACCCCGTTCGGATTGACGTTTAGTTCCTCCAGGTCATGACAAGCAGTGCTAAAGAGCAACAGGAGAACTAAACTTAAAAACGACTTCTTATATATAGTGAACATATTTCTTTAGTTTAAATTGGTTGTGGAATGTAAAGGCCAATTGCACTAAAAAGTAAAATTGAGTCTGAAGCCAATCGGCAATACCCATGGCTCAACATTGTAGCGCTCGATCCCTTGCTTAAACTGCGTTCCTCTGTTCCCGGAAGAAGCTTCAGCCTGGAATGCACGTTCTGGGTCAATGGCGATTTTGGCCTTAGTCCATAGTACCACATTACGGGTGTATAAAGACAAACTTAGATCACGGATATTACCTAGTTTTCGCAATACATTGTTTGGCATTTGGTAAGACAAAGAAAGCTCACGAAGTTTTACGAAATCCGCATCAAATAAGGAAGGGCTAGCAAACTGCCAAGGATAGGAAACGATGTAAGGCAGGAACGGAATTGGATTATTGTCACCTAAATTCTCGATGTAGGTACCATCAGGAAGTTGTACCACACCAGGGATAAAATATCCATCATTCACCACTACCCCACTGAAATCCTCAGGAAATCCTCCATATTCAGCGGTTGGGCCACCAACTATGTGAAAACCATTCAAGATGTATTGATCTTGATTAGCCACGAGCCAGTCCCGTAGTTCTTGTCCCGTACGGCCTTCCGGATTAATTAGATTATCCAGCCAGTACTGTGTACTTGCATCCTCGGCCATGTATCGAAACGTTTGCGAGATGAATTGTCCCCCCTTACGCCAGTCTACGGTGAAGCTTAAGGTCCAATTCTTGTAGGAAAGCTGGTTTTGAAATCCAAGAATGAAATCCGGGTTATAATTTCCTACTTTATTGCGCGTGTTCTCAGCGCTTATATCTTGCCATTCAAAATCTGCCCCACCCAAAATCGGGTAACCAAAATAAGGAGAGTTCGGATCCTCTACCTTTAGCACCTGCGCGTCGTAAATATCTCCGATATCATCTCCCACGTAGGTCCATGCCCCACCTTTTGCATCACTCCAGAATCGAAGGATATCGATGCCATCCGATAAGGCATCTAGGCGGGTTCGGTTCCAAGTAAAGTTAGTATTGATATCCCAGCGGAGCGCATTGGTCTGTATGGGCGTAAAACCCAATCCTAGTTCCCAGCCTCGGCTACTGATCAAGCCTGCATTGATATTGATTCGGTCAAAACCTGATGAAGCTGCAATCGGAATATTGCGAATGATTTGATTGCGGTTTTCTACTTCATAATAAGTTCCCTCGAATCGCAAGCGGTTCTGGAAGAAACTAAGATCAATCCCCCCTTCCCAAGAAGTAGCTTCTTCTGGGCGTAGATTTGGGGTTAGAATTGTGCCTGACTTACTCAATCGAGTAGACTCTCCCCATTGGCCAATGTCTCCATAGGTCGGATACAACTGGTAAGGATCTGCATCATTACCCACTTTTGCCCAACCCCCTCTCAGTTTCACTAAACCTACTTGACGACCGAAGTCGAACATTTCATTAGCTAAAACACTCAGCGACACGGAGGGATAGAAGTAAGATTGATTTTCCTTAGGTAGCGTACTTGACCAATCATTTCGAGCCGTCAGATCCAAGTAGATCATATCCTTGAAGCCGATGTTTGCCATACCATAAGCGCTGTAGATTGCTTTCTCCGTTCGAGCACTATTGAAATCCAGAGCGCCCGCCTTGATATTGGAGACAGAATAAACGTTCGGCACGATGAGACCCACCGAAGACTTAGAGGAGTTACTAATAAATGAACTTTGACTATAGAGCACATTCCCTCCTGCCGATAGAGAAAGCGTGAAATTCTTGATCTTCGGTGCATAGGTAGCCAGTACATCAATGTTCTGCTCAGAATTATTCAGGTCTACGATTCCGTAAGCACCATTATTGGTTTCGCGGGTATAACTAGGAGCAATCTTGGTCTCTCGCTTTTCGTTGAAGCGATCGAGAGAATAGCGTCCCATAAAACTAAAAGTAGGAGTGATCTGCCAATTGGCTCTGATATTACCGAAGATTCGATCCCGGTTAAAGCTGTTGTTCACCTCATTAGCAAGGAAGTAGGGGTTGTTATAGAGTCCGTTTGCCGGTGTGCGCTGCTGTAAGCCCTCCTGGCCAGGCTCCCAATAATCCTTCAAATCAAGAATATTGGTGCTGGCAGGAACTTTATAAGCCCACTCCAATGGGTTGGTGCCTCGGTTGCTGGCAGGCCGGTTGTTGGAGCCGGTACTATTGATATTTACATTGGCACTTACTGTCAATTGATCCGTAACATTCAAGTTGGTCCCCAGGGTTAGGTTATTACGGAAAAGGTCTGAATTGGGTACGATTCCGCGGTGGCTCATATTCGTATAAGCCAACCGATAGTTCATTCGATCGGTATTGTTCGTAATGGCAACCGTATTTGTTGAAGTGATACCCGTTTGTACGAAATTCCTGACATTATCTGGATAGGATCGCAGCTCGGTCGGCACTTGCACTCCATTGGCATCTCGGGGACTATTCCATTGTACGGCAAAATAGCCTTTGTCCAACTCTATTCCTGCTCCTGCTCCCTCGGCTTCGTTGACAGTGAGGGTGGTCCCTGGAGGCAGGTCATCCGGTGTAAAAGAAAAGAAACCTGGAGCAAATTGATATTGCCGCTTGAAAAACTTGAAAGGCTGATCAAATACCGTATTGGAACTAACGGATACCCGAACGCCATCACTTTTTTTCCCAGATTTCGTGGTGATCAAAACAACACCATTTCCTGCCCGAGAGCCATAAAGTGCTGCTGCACTTGGTCCCTTCAAAATGGACACATTTTCGATATCATCCGGATTGAGATCGGAGATCGCGTTTCCATAATCTACCGGATTCCGGCTACCAAATTCTGTGATGTTGTTTAAGGTACTAATCAAAGGCACCCCATCTACCACAAATAGGGGTTGGTTGTCACTACTTAAGGAGGTCGCTCCTCGAATGACCATACTAACCGATGATCCAGTTCCTCCTGTAGAATTGATGGTCACACCGGCTACCTTACCGGCCAGACCATTCAGGACATTCTCCTGTGTTACCCTACGCAATTCATCCCCTTCCAGGCGTTCCACGGAGAATCCCAAGGACTTTTCCTCTCTTGTTAACCCTAATGCTGTAACTACCACTTCATTAGCAATAATGGCACTTTGGCTAAGCTTGACATCAATTCGGGTTTGGCTTCCAACTGTAACTTCCTGAGTTTGATAACCGATGTACGAGAAAATCAGTACATCTGTCTCTGAAGCCTCAACACTATAATTCCCGTCGATATCAGTTACTGTCCCAGTTGATGTTCCCTTTACCATTACGGTTACACCGATCAAGGGCGTTTCTCCATCCGCTTCAATAACCTGTCCATTGATAGTCCGCCATTTTAGATCTTTCTCCATTGCTGGAGCATCTGACGCTAAAATATCCATTGGCCAAACTAGACAGCATAATGCCATCCATAGGATTGCCATTGGATTATATATTGTAGAGCTAAATGTTTTTCGCATGATTGTTGGTTTTATAAAAATTCTGGGTCTTACTAATGAGTGCGAAGGCCTTAGTTAACGGCTTCGAAGGTGAAAATGACGACGAGGGAAGGCTTATTGAAATGTGCCCCTTGCGTCGCAGACATGAACATTGCCAAACGCATCTTTTCCGGCGTGATTTCTTGGATAATAGCCTCTCTGTGGAAATCCATCAATCCAATAAATTCATTTCCAGAAAAACTAAGCGTACTAACTCCTGCGAAGGTGAGGTCTCCTGTTGTCGATCCATCCGCTTGACTTACGACCGTCTGAACTAGATCCTTTTCTTCGGTGTAGGTAAAAGTCGCGCTAGGGTCTGGGGTGAAGGCCACCGCCGCAAAGCCGAAACTCTGACTTTCCTCAGTAATATTGACCACATCCAATTGGTTGACGACTGCATATACTAGGCTACAGAATGCAGCTCCGTTTTTGGTGTCATGGGTATAGGAGCCATCGGCTTTAAAAGTAAACTCATCTTCATACTCCTCGCCAAGGCCAAGGAAAAGTCCCAGTGCTCCTTGTGGTACCTCCTGTATGACTGTAAGTCCAGGATCCGCCAATGCGATCACATCTTGGTCAGAATGAGCCGCACTGATCCGCCAGGTTTTTCCATTTGGGGCAGCACTCCCACCCGTTAGCATCTCAAATGGGGATAGATCAAGAGAGACTTGGGAAGTGGCATCAGCTGATCCCGCATCATTGCTAGCTTTGAGGGTAATCGTATAGACGCCCCCTTCCTCGTAGATGTGAACTGGATTCTGCTCCGTGCTCGTTTGTCCATCCCCGAAGTCCCAGAGCCATTGGTCTGCATGCAAGGTAAGTGCAGTGAAAGCCACTTGTTTTCCCACAATACTGCGGAAGATGCCGGCCGTCGGAGCTTCGAGAGGATCTTCTTTTTCACAGGTGGTAAAAAAGAGAAGCCCTAGAATCATAATGGAAAGTCTAGAGTACATAGTTAGGCTTTTCATAAACTAGATTGGTATTTATGATAGTTAAGTGCTTACCGTATAAGTCCAAGAATGGATTTGGGATAGTGGGTAGACCAAAACCTGTCTCCTCTATACTGAAACTGCCGCCTTATTGATCTACAAGGGTCTTAATCCCAGAAGAAATATGTTGGGATAACTTAGTTTGATGAATTACTAATTTACAATGCTTTAGTAGTCTTGTGCTTATACTTTTTTACTTAAAAGCAGTAATTTTTTAACCCGGCGAAGATGAAGAAGTGTAATAACGTACTAGGATGATTATCTACCTAATATAGTGCTGATGCAGGAACAATTTTTAATTTGGATAAGCGGACAAAGATTCCCCGCAACTATCCACTAGATTGATCAGTATTTCACTACTAACCAAATGATATTTCACAAAAAGACCATTTTAACTCCATAAATATGCTCATGCAAGAGCGTCACCTAATATAGGTATTTTTAGTCCTTCAGAAACTATTTCTGGACTGTTTTATGAAATCAGTACCCAATACTGGTCCTCGAGGCTGAACGAAATCTTCAAATAAAAGCAGCCGCAAGTAAGTAAACATAGATCAACTCCAGGTTAAAAAATTATAGCATTATCGTAAAATATCATTGGGGAGAGCTTGGCCACATTTACTAATTTAGACCAATGAAAGGGCACCCCTCAGCAGGGAATTGCTCCTTTTTCTGACCTAGGTCAGCCCTATCAAATGTCTAGAAGCCATCTCTTGGAAATCCTATCTATATGCACCGATTACTTGTTCTATTTCTACTGTTTACGCTGACTTTAATCTATAGCTGTGAAGAGGAAGCTGCCTCTACTTCCACTCGATCTAGGCATTTGGATGAAGCTTTCACACAAGTCTTTGCGGTCAAGTTTGAGTCTCCCGCTCAAGATCTGGAGTTAAAAGCAATAGAAACCGATCGCAATGGAGACATTCAGGTTTTAACCTCTGCCGGCCTCTACCATTGCCAAGGAGGGCAACATTTGTATCCAGGACAACTGGTACCCTACCGCCGCCATCGTCCCATTACCGATATGCAAGTTAGCGCTATCGGACTACACGCTCAGCAGTTCGTTTATGTCAACCAAGAGGCCATATTCAGTAATGCACTAGCAGCTAGAACTTATCTCTTGCATGAACTCGATGCTCCCAGCCATGTAGCTGTTAGTTCTGACGGCTCTTTCCTATTGGCTCAAGACAGCGAATTGGTCTGGTTGCAAGGTGATTTGCCACCTTGGCGAGAAAAGGTAGAGAGCTCTTCAATACTAGCTTTAGCGTCAACGAAAGAAGGAGATTTCTTCATACTTACTCAACAACAAATCCTACGGTTTTCAACTCAAAACAAGCAGCTGCAGGTGATTTACAATGGTAACAACCTCACCGCCTTTGCTCTTGATGACATCAACAGTCGTTTAGTGGTCGCTTCTCAGGAAGGATACTTTACAATCGAAACAAATGCTTCAGATAAATCTGAGACATGGCATAAAGCACTACCCCATCTTGACCTTACCACCGTAGCAGTAGTCGATAGTACCTATTGGTTTGGTAGCCGCAAAGGAGCGTTTAGTGTAGCTACTGATGGTGCAATTCGGTACTATAACGGCAAGAGATGGTTGGTGGATAACGAGGTGGTCTCCATAAAAGCAGGTAAAAAGGGCCCAATTCTTATACTCACGAAATCAGGGCTAAGTCAAATCCATCAAAAGCAATGGACTTTACAGGAAAAGGCCAAGTTCTATGACCAACAGGTTCGGGATCGTCACATCCGGTACGGATTCAATGCCTCCTTAGCGAGGCTTGAAGAGGGCAATCCCTCGACCGGTTATTTGGTAGATTCCGATAACGATGGTCTCTGGACGTCCATGTATCTCGGAGGAGAAGCTTTCCGCTATGCCGTGACAAAGGATCCCGAAGCCTTAGCCAACTGCGAAGAATCATTGGCCGCCATGGAACGGCTTTATGATATAAATCCTGTATCAGGCTTCCCTTCCCGCTCTTTTGAACGACATGGCTACCTCGAGCAACTCGCTGACCCGGATCGATGGCACATTGCCCCAGATCCACGTTGGGACTGGAAGGGAACCACCAGTAGCGACGAGGCCATCGGCCACATATTTGCCTTCGGCGTCTTAGCAGACCTGGCACCGAGTCCCGCCCTCAAAGCAAAGGCCATTGAGCTTATGGATACATTGATGTCTCATGTCCTACGGCACGATATGTACTTGGTGGACTACGATGGTAAGCCCACTACCTGGGGCCGCTGGAACCCAGAATATGTAAATGCGAGGCCCAAAATGGTGGGTGATCGGAAATTGAACTCCTCCAATATCATTGGCATGCTGCAGACTGCCTATCATTTCACACAAAAAGAAAAATACAAGGAAAAGGCCTATGAACTCATGGAGGAACATGGCTATCTGGACAACCTCTTATTTCCCATGGCAGAAGTTAGGACGGCCCCTGAGGATGCAGATGATTGGAGCAAAATGTTATCGGAAGAATGGAACCACTCTGATGATGAAATGTACTTTCTGGGCTATTGGGGACTATATCGCTATGCTTTTACCGACAGTCTCCGCACCTTGTATAGGCAAGCCATTGTCGAACACTGGGAATTAGAACGCCCAGAAAAAGAAGGTCTATGGAACATATTTACGGCCTTGGTTGAGCCGGATTCATTTGACCTTTCAAATGCCATTTGGTATCTTCAAGAATATCCCATGGATCTAATCGATTGGAGTACGGAAAATAGCCATCGCCAGGATATCACTCAGATCGATCCAAACTTTAGGAACCAAACTACGGCAGCAGTATTACCTCCCGGCGAGACAAAGATTTCACGCCACAATGCCAATCGCTTTCGCTTAGATAGTCAAGGAGGAGGCAGAACGGAGTACAGCGCTGGTGATATCTGGTTACTCCCTTATTGGATGGGACGATACTTGGATGTTATAAGTCCTCCCATTATTCCCTAAACCCTTAAGCCCAATGCTATGACTCGCATCTTTATTTCCACTAGTCTATGCGTACTTTTACTGCTCGCAGCCTGTTCAAGCGATGACGTTTCCAAAGCTCCGAAGGGATATAGTAGTCAAGGTACGATGAAAATAGCATACGCTACCGGAATGCTAAAGCTCATTGAAACTGAACCAGAAATCCCTGAAACCTTGCAATCACATCTAGATCTCACGTTCAAGACGACGCCGGAAAAAGAGCTCAAATTAGACCTATATCACGGCAAGAATTTATCGGAGCCTACTCCCTTGCTACTTTTTATCCACGGAGGTTCGTGGAAGAAGGGAAATAAAGATGATTATCGTAGATATCTAGTAGATTTTGCGGAGAAAGGGTATGTAACAGCTTCTGTTTCCTACCGGTTTTCTCAAGAAGCTGCTTACCCTGCCGCCTTAGAGGATGTGGTTTGTGGCTTGCAATGGCTCAAAGACCATGCGGCAGATTATCAGATTGATACTACTAAGATTGCCGTGATTGGCGGATCAGCAGGTGGACACCTGGGAATGATGCTAGCTTATCACTCCCGCGATAGCACTTTCGTTTCGTCCTCTCCCTGCGGTAGCACAGCCAGTACTGAGATTCAAGCCTTGGTTAACTTCTACGGCCCTGTAGACCTAACGACTGCCTACGCACGTAACCACCCCAGTGTATCTGACTTCATTGGCGTAACTTATAACAGCGATACCCATGCTCAGTACCTGGATGCCTCGCCGCTAAACTTCATAAGTTCCGATGACCCGCCTACCCTTACCTTCCACGGAACCTTGGATGACTTGGTACCGATAAGTCAAGCCGACACCTTAGATCAGCAGCTAGAGGCGGTAGGAGTTAGTTCATCGTATCATCGTTTGAAAGGATGGCCCCACACCTTAGACTTGGGTTTGAAGATGAACCGATTTTGTCAACATCATATGGATGCCTTTTTTGAATCGTATTTGAAATAGTACCTTTAGGTTTTTGCCTAAACTCAGTATACTTGGCCAAACGTAAGGACCTCATACAAATTCACATTGCCGTATTCCTTTTCGGCTTAGCGGGTTTGTTCGGAAAGCTTGTAGATCAGCCTGCTTTGATCATTGTGTTGGGCAGGGTATTTTTTGGAGCGATTGCCCTTTTTATGCTGTATGCTTACCGAGGTCAATCCATTCGCTTAAAGCAAAGTAAAGACTACCTCTGGTTTTCTCTCTTTGGCCTCATTCTAGCGGTTCATTGGCTCACATTTTTTCATTCTATTAAAATTTCTAGCGTAGCCATTGGCCTATTGACCTATTCCACCTTCCCGATCTTTACAGCCTTTCTCGAACCCTATTTTTTCAAAGAAAAGTTGCTACTCCGAGATTTTATTCTGGCCATCATAACTTTTGGAGGTGTGGTATTGGTTATACCCAGTTTTGAGTTGGGGAATCAGATGACGCAAGGAGCGCTTTGGGGTATTGTTTCTGGTGCTACTTTTGCTATTCTCTCTATCTTGAATCGGAAATACGTAGCAGATTACCAGGGCAGCCTCATCGCACTTTATCAAGACACTGTAGCCAGCATACTTCTGTTGCCCTTCTTCTTTGTATTGCGACCTATCCTAAGTTCGACTGATTGGGCTTTACTGATTCTACTGGGATTCTTATTCACGGCTTTTTCCCATACCATCTTCATCAATGGCTTACAAACGGTAAAAGCCAAGACCGCCAGTGTAATAGCTAGTTTGGAACCTGTTTACGGCATTCTGGGAGCTATGATATTACTAAGCGAAACCCCTACACCGCAAGAGATCCTAGGTGGAGCCATAATTTTAGGGGCTACCTTCTACGCAACCTACAAACCTTCTTAGCTTTTGCGCCCCCTACCTCATTAGCAATACATCTCCGGAGAACACTTCCGTGAGACCGTCCACAAACTCTATCTCCGCGAAATATACATAGACGCCAGTATTCAAAGGCTGGTTTCGGAAGGTACCATCCCAGCCAGCATCCAGCGAATTGGGAAGGAAATTAAGCCGTTCAAAAACTTGATCTCCTGCGCGAGTAAATACACGGAAGCTTTTGATTGCCACGACCCCTACCCCAGCATAGATTTGTAGTCGCTCATTCCCTTGCAATGATCCTGGATCGAAAACATTCGGGATATAGATCTTACGGCTCTTATCCACCTGGATAACGATCTGGTCGCTGGCAGTGCAGGAAGTTACCGTATCAAAAGCATCGATGGTGTATTGGCGTGTAAAAGTTGGCTTCAACCAAATGTTATCGCCCTCAGCAAAAATACCATCTAGGTCTTTCCAGGCATAGACCACACTCTGACTATTGGCGATCGGACTAAGCAGGATGGAATCACCTAAGGAAATGGTCTGGTCTTCACCTAGGTCAACCGTTAAAACAGGAGGGCCCAAAACCACAACCGGCAACTGCAATTCACATCCGGCAAGATCTTGAATAGTTACCGTGTAGGCTCCTTCTTCCAGTTGCTGGAAAATAGTGGGGCTTTGAAAAAGACCATTATCAACAGCAAATACATAGTCCGGTGTACCGCCGCTTACTTCTTCAATATAGATTTCGCCTCCATTAGGAGGATCAAGGCAAGTCAAATCTTTCTTTCCCAATGTTGCACTTAGGGGCGTCGGTTCAGCTAGGAAGAAATTGGCTTCTGCTTCACAGCCTTTTTCATTCCTAACCGTCACTTGGTAATCGCCAGCACCTAAGTCAGCAGAGGTCTCAACGGTAGCACCAGAATTCCAAGCATAGGTAAAGCTCTCGCCAGGCCCAGAAACCAATGCCTTTAGGATGCCATCTTGGTCCCCTGAGCAACTAATTGGATTCAAGGTTTCTATCTGCACACCAACGGGAGAATTAGGTTGGGTGATCTGGGTGAGGCCTTCCGCTTGGCATCCGTCGGTATTGGTAACGGTTACGCTGTAATTCCCTGCTGGTAATCCTCCTGCTACTTCACCTCCTTGCCCCGTACTCCAAAGGATAGAGGCTGCCGTGCCATTTTGCAGAGATATGGTTGCTTCGCCATCTAACCCCCCAAAACAGGAAACGGACTTCTGCTCCTGAGCCGTGACTACGAACTCTAAGGGTTCTGTGATCATTGTATCAAAAAGCGCGGTACAGCCATTGGCATCGATTACCGTTAAGATGTACTGATCCCCAACATTAGCGCATAGTCCTTCTAGTCTGGCAGTATTAGCACCTGTATTCCATTGCAGTTGATAAGGCGCAACCCCTCCACTGACAGCGACCTCTAATATCCCATCACAAACCCCAAAGCAAGAAGCATCCTGTTTTTCCAGCAAATCTACAACCACAAGGTCTGGCTGGGCGATCGTAACGGTGAACGTTGTGTCATCAAAATCATCACTAATATTAATTGTATAGTCTCCAGCAGGTAACCCATTAAGAAGCACTTCCTCGCCATCACTAGTCAGCGCTCCATCTCCGTTTAGACTATTATCTATTTTCTGCCAACTGAAAACATAAGGAGCCGTACCATTCATGGCAGAGAAGCTTATTTCTCCATTCTCATCCCCAAAGCAATCCAAAGTACTAGACTGGAAGGTGGGAATAATTTCATCGGTGAACTCTACCTCTAAACATACCTCTACGGTACAGCCATTGTCATCAGTCACCGTCACACAACAATTCTCCCCCCCGACCAAAGCAGTAGCCGTAGCAGTCGACTCACCATTGCACCACGCAATAGAATAATTACCCGTCCCTCCAGCAATGGTCAATTCAGCAATACCATTCGGTTCACCCTCTCCAAAGGCAATCTTCGTTTGCTGAACCTCAACCTCCAAGGGGGGCAAGACGGTAATTCCAGAAAACACGATGCTATCGCAAGCCCCTTGTAAATTGATGGTATCTATGAAGCTTCCGGTTTCTGTATATAAACTTGTCCCGACCGCTAGGCTTTCTCCAGCACATAGTACCGTATCAATCATGGTACGAGGAGTAATATCTCCAGCGTCGGAAAGCGTCAGAGAAAATATGCCATCAAAATCGATTCCGCCATCTACGAGCAGATAATAGGTCTGTCCAGGAAAGAGACAGCTCAATTGTAAAGTTTCGTCTTGGTTTTGATCATCATACTGGCTCCCCAATTCACGCAATGGTCCACTGCAATCAGTTCCGGTTGATTCGAGTAGGGCCAACTGCATGTCCAGCGGCTTATAGGTATTGTCCGCTAGTCCTTCAATCAAAACATGTCCAGATGTAGGAGCAACAAAACTAAACCAGACTGACCTTTCAATAGAAAAGCCACTCACATTGGGGTCACCGACACGGTTCGCGCAGAAATTAGAGTAGGTATTACTCACTATCTGTCCCCCCTCGGGAATAGTACCTAAATCGTCCGCATCACAAACACGATCTGCCGCTTCTGTTACATCAACATTCTCCACCTCTAAACCAAAATGCCCAAACAGCGTCTCGGTGCTACCGGCATCTCCATCCACCAGGATATAATAATTGGTATTCGCACTAGGGCACTCCAGCAAGGTCTGCACAGTACCGCTCATATTTTGCTCAATTGCTACGGATCGCAATCGGGGAAAACCTGTGCAAGTATTGTTCGTGGTAGAGTAAATAGCGATTTGAAGTACCATTGGATCACCAACATTGAGGGGGTCTGAAACCGCATTAACCGCAATCAAACCACTAGGGTTATCACCTGAGTTAAAGGTAAACCAGACACCCTTATCATTGCTGAAGGTGTTGCTGATACTCCCATCAAAGGCAGGGTTAGGATCTCCTGTATTGGTGCCGCAAATATTATTAAAACCAATATTGTCTTTATCGCCAATAATCTCCATCCCGGTCAAGGTACCAAGGGGATGAGCATTGCAGATTCTGTCATTATTTATTCCGTCTACACTCACATCAAAATACAGGGTCCCAGTGGATTCTAAAGCACCGCCTAGCACTAGTGAGTCTGACCGCATATTACCGAAGGTAGGGACAAGAATATTTTGACAAATTGTTTCTGAGCAGGTCTCATCTATCTCACAAGACAAAGGTGGTAGGACTAAACCGTCATTCTCGAAAACCTTGAAACAGACCTCCAGCTCAGCAGGAACGGTACTGGGACAATCGTAAGTTTCCTGGTATTGAAGATTGGGTACGGCAGTAAAGCAATCCCCTTGAGCGGGGTAGTTTACCCAACCTTCGTTTTGTACGTTAACAGCCCATAGAATGTCTGGGCCTCCTCCAAAAATACCATCCGTGCATGTGGTACTAGTAATGGCATCATTCACCGTAAGTATAACATTTACCTGCCCTTGCGATGAAAGAGAAATCAGCAAAGCGATGAATAGAGCAAAGCGCTGCTTCATAAAAGTCATTTGAGGTTCAAATCAAAAAAGTACTGAATGGGTGCCCTATATGGTGGAAGGTCATCAAGCACGAGCCTTAGAAAAAAGGCCGGATGGAGATTACAAAGGTGTTGTGTAGTATGTTGCTATTCTCAAGTGTTCAACAAAGGTAGAATAAAAAATTAGGATCACAAAAGCAGTATCCAAACAAAAGAGGTATTCCCGACAAAACGAGAATACCTCTAGGTTTTACGATAACTACTCTAGGTAGCTTCTCATGCTCAGTTTCCTACTATTGTAGGGAGAAAATTAATCTAGCGAATAGGTGGCGACCACCGTAGCTGAATTGAGGGGAACGGCGAGAGTATACAAATCGGCCACTTGATCTAAAGGCCATATCTGTCTCATCTGGATAAATATCAAGTAGGTTGTTAGCTCCTATATTCAAACTCAAGTTTGGTGCAAACTGATAACCAAAGCTTAAGTCCGTTACTACCTTACCTGCATTGATACAATCCAAAGAAGGATCTCCGTTCAAGCCACAAGCATTGGTTGCTTCGGTAGTTTCACCAAAGTATGTGTTACGTAGATAAGCACTGAAATCCCCAACGGTGAAAGTATGGCTCAAAGTTACTTTGGTCATAGGAACAGCCTCCTCAAGATAAATTCTCGAGGTCTCATCAAAATAAGTATCGACAAGTCCCTTGCGCTCCAATAGTTCAGAGGCCTTAATATCGCCTACTTGTTCAGTACCGGAGAAGGTCGCAGCCAGGTCATTGGATAGAATACCCTTACCGGCACGGCTTCTATGAGAAATCACGATATCAACACCACGAGATCTGGTATCAATCGCATTGGCAAAAAAGGCTGCTCTAGTCGCTTGAGCCTGGCTAAATAGGATTTGCAATTCAGCATCATCACCGGGCTGAAATTGTCCGGTTAGCACTACTCGATCATCAATGTTTACCTGATAAGCATCTACTGTTATACGAAGACCAGCATCTGGGATCTTCGTAGTGAAACCTAAACTAAAGTTATTGGAGGTTTCTTCCTTCAATTGTGGGATTCCCAACAATCTGGCAGGGCGAGAATTGTTATTAAACACCCCAACTTCTTGTGCGGTAGTCACACCATTTTCAGTCACAAATATTGTGGAAGTTCTGCTGAATAGAATCTGGTGCAAAGAAGGTGCTCGAAATCCTGTACTTGCCGCCGCACGTAAGTTGAAGTTAGGACTTACTTTGTATCTACTTGCCACTTTGTAGTTGAAGGTTGACCCAAAATCAGAATAGTTTTCGTACCGCAATGCACCACTGATTAGGAATTCATCTGTGATATCAAATTCTGCGTCAAAATAACCTGCTACGCTGGAACGGTTGGCATCTACATCATTGCTGGGCAGGAATCCTGCGAAGCACTGTGCACCAGATGGTCTTGCTCGGCCTAGAAAGTCAGTAGTCAACAAGTCATTTGGAGTCGTCGGCATCACCAATTCTCCGTTTACATCATAGTTACCATAAGACAATTCCGTACCCGGAATCACCTTGTAGTTTTCAAAACGATATTCCGCTCCGAAAGCGATATTCACTCCCTTGATCCCACTTACGTCATCAAAGTATTGGGAGACGTCAAAGTTGCCCGTATTCTGTGTAAAGGAGTGTCCACCAGCGTTAAATTCAGTGGGAGAACCCGCTCCTAAGGTAGCATTATGGGTATTGGTCATATAGAACAAAAACTGGTTCTGACCATAGGTATTACTTAGGTCTACGTTCCAATTACCAACCATCCCTCTAATCCCAGTAGCGATCGATTGGTCTGTAATGTTGGAATTGATACGTGGTACGGTACCATTAGGATAGATAGCGGTAGTGGTACGGTTTTGCCCTGGCAATCGATAGAAACAGCCGCTTTCTCCATCTCTGTATCCGATTCCGCCAAAACTGTAGAATTCTAGATTATCCCCCAAAGGCAGCATCATATTGGCAAAGAACTTGCCTTCCCGGAGACGAGATTGACCGACTCGCATGTTGAAATCACTTCTCTGCAAGCCACGCGCTGCCAATTCTCCATCAGTAGCATCAGCTCCCAAAAGGCTTTGCAGAGCGGCTAGATCAGCTGCATTGGCTACATCTGTTTTAAAACCGTTAGAGAAATGTCCTACTTTCTGTGCAAAGTTTTGCACCTCTTCCATACTAAGGTTAGCCACGTCTGCTCCAGCGGCTAGGGCTTCTCGTTCTACGGCATTATAGGCATTAAAAATACCTCCTGTAAATTCGAGCATTCTATTGGTAGATCCCTTAAAGCCGAATTCGCCGGTAAAATTGATGAATCCGCCTTGCTGTCCTACAGGCAAGCCATAATTGATCCCTAGGTTTACGACTTCACCATCCACACTTTTCGTTTCCCCTTCGAATGGACCAATTTTATTCGTAAAATTCCCTCCGGTAGTCAGATTAAAAGTCAACTTATTTACCGACTCCCGCAAGCGAACATTGATCACACCAGCAATGGCATCCGAACCATATTGTGCTGCTGCTCCATCTCTCAATACCTCAATCGCCGACACTGCAGAAGTAGGAATAGAATTCAAGTCAGTACCAACGCTACCTCGACCAAAGGTTCCATTCACATTTACTAGAGAAGAGGTATGTCGTCGCTTTCCATTCATCAACACTAATACTTGGTCTGGTCCTAAACCTCTTAAGGAGGCTGGGTCAATGTGGTCCGTACCGTCAGAAATAGTCTGCGTATTAGAAGAGAAGGATGGTGTTGTATTGTGGAGCAAAGAATTCAAGCTGGACTGTGGAGCAGCAGCCGATAATTTTTCTACGTTGATCACGTCGATCGGCACTGGAGCATCCGTATTCGTTCGGTTGGAAGCCCGAGTCCCGGTAACCACCACTTCATCTACCAGAATACCCTGCACCATCGAAAAGTCTTCCGTTAAACTTCCTCCAGCAGTGACGGTCACCGAACGCGTCTGCGCTGAAAAGCCGATATAGGAAGCTTCCAGTACATAGGTTCCTGCATCTACAGAGATACTGTAGTTACCATCTAAATCTGTAGTAGTACCAATTGAAGTTCCGACCACAACTACAGTAGCACCTATTAGTGGCTCATCTCCTTCAGTGATCTTTCCACTTATGGTACCCGTTTGCCCAACTAGTGAGCTTGAAATTGAGAAAATGGCCAGAATTAGCCATAATCTCCAACTGGTTGCATAATTGTCTTTCATACGTTGTCTAATTTTGTTGAAGAATCTATTTGTATTGGCAGTCATTCACTTGCTACGGGGAAGGGCTGCCTTTTATTTTGTTCTAGATCTGCGACAGCCAATTAATCAATCGCTGAATTCCATCCATCACTTTCGGGGCTAACTCTTCTGCAGTTGAAGCCGGGTTCTGGGAAATCTTTAGTAGAGCTAGTCCTCCATCAAAATCCACGTAGGACAGTCTCGCACCAAGAAAATCATCTGGCATACCGAAATCACTTAGCGGCAACAATGCAACGCCTACTTCCTCCAATAAAGCCGTGCACAATGCTGCGCTTGTATGTATTCCTCGCTGGTTAAGCGACATTTTGTAAGCTGCAAAATTTGGCATGAGATAAAACCCTCCCATGGGTTCTGGACATAGTATAGCTTTATCCTTCAGCATACGATGAACGGCCCGAGCAACTGTGCCCAGTACTCGCCTGGAGTCTTCCAGGTATTTGTCGATCTCTGGTCCCCCCTGGAAGGCTTTCACCGCAGCATATTGAATCGGAGCGGAGGTACTAGTAAAAGTTTCGCTGGCTACTACAGCCATCTGGTCCAATAGTGCTCGAAGAGAAGCGGGGAACAAGAAGGTCCCTAGTCTCCACCCTCCTGCTCCACACCATTTACTTAGTCCACTACTGATCACTGTCCCTTCAGGATAGAACTTCGCAATGGTTTGGTGCTGACCTTGATGGTGAGTATCTCCATAGATCTCATCGGAAATAATGAGCACATCATGTGCTTTCGCTACCTCAGCTAGGGCACGTAATTGTGATTCATTGAAAGAACTCCCTGCCGGGTTTGAAGGGAAATTCAACAGCAGTATTTGCCTACGATGGTTGTATTGAATACAATGGGATCGCAAGGTTTCCGGGTTAAGTAGGTGACCATCTTCTGCATAGGTAGGCAGCCAGTGATGTCGTTTAGAAGCTAGCTGCGCCTGCGGCGCATAGGATACCCAACTAGGTTGAGGTAATACCAGATCGCCATCATAGATCAATTGGATCAAAAAGAGCAATTCCTTTGAGCCAGGGCCAATTAAGACTTGCTCTGCTTCGCAGGCCAGCCCGAACTTGCGCCGATAATAGTCCGCCACCGTCTCTCGTAAGACCTTGAGCCCCTTCACCGGGAGGTAGTCCTTTTGATGAGCGTTTTCCCGTAGTGCCTCAACCACTGAAGGCGGCACTGGAAATGGTGACTGTCCAAAGCCCAACTTTACTACATCTTTCCCTTGGGCTATGTAGCGATTACAATGCTCATTAATCGCCAGGGTCGCGGATGGCTTAAGCCCCGCTGTCGGTAGTGTAAAAGAGGTATTCACTTGACTACTTCTTTGATATATTTGAAGAATGATTTATGGTATAAAGTGCCTTGATGAGCCATCTTCTCCCCCCTACCCCAAACTGCTGTACTCTCCGACTATAAGTAAGTACTCCATGGTGGGTATTAGCATAATGAGCATGCCGATCAGGGTACACATTCATGACATTAGCCACCCCAAGACTTAGCTGTAATAGTGCATTAACATTCCAATTCAAATCCAGGTCGCAAATCCACTTTGCGGCAAAAAGTTGATCTCTACTTTCTGGACGTCCAGTATATTGATTGACCATCCAATTGGCCGGATCATCATCTAAAGGATGCAGATAGCTAACACTGCCGAACCGAGTAAATCTGAGTATTCCCTCCCATTTTTTCTGCTTCAAGCTGGCTACCAAGATGAACTTGCTACTTGGCTGCCCACTTTCTAATCGAGCTATCTCCTCCCGATTGAATATGGATCCCTGATAATCTTGAAAGAAGAGTGACGGCAGATCCTGTGCCGTGACCTGGGTCTTGTTCATATTGAACCCTGCTATCAATTGGATTTGACTGTTTTTCCATTGTCTCCGGTAGCGAAGCTTAGCGTCCAAGCCACGAGTTCGAGTGTGAATGGCATTAGTAAAGAACTGTAGCCTATCCACCGTTGAACTTGATAAAACCTCCTGCAATCTATCCTGGCCACGTGGTGCAATTTGTCCCGTCAGCACGATGCGATCGGCGATACTAATTTGATAAGCATCCACGGAAAACTGCCAATGCTTTTGATTGCTTCCGGCCATACCCAGGCTTAGGTTACGAGAACGTTCCGGCTTGAGGGCGGGAATCTCCAAGCGTCTAATGATGGCATTGTCGTGATGAGGATGGGCTACTGAGGTGGCCACTAGTTCTCCGCCCACCGGCAAAAACTGTAGGCTGTAACTGCTGAAGCCAATTTGCTGGAGAGATGGTGCGCGAAAGCCCGTATTGTAACTTGATCTAAAACTGAGATGATCACTCAATCGGTATCGATAAGCTAGTTTCCAATTAAAGGTGCTTCCGAAGTCAGAATAGTCCTCCAGCCTTCCAGCCAGATCAAGGCTCATTTTGCTGGTAAGTCCTACCGCTACATCTCCATAGAATCCAATATTGTTGCGAAATTTCCGGTTATTATTCTCCGGTCTAAAGCCAGGGAAGACTTGAAACCCACCTTCTTTTGGCTGTGTTCCAGTAGTTCGGAATCCATAGTCTTGCCAGGATACTTCCATCCCTTCATGTTGCAGATATCTTTCGAACCTGAATTCTGTCCCCAAAGCCAGATGGATCGCTTGATTCCACAATGATTTCTTAGCAAGATCTAAGCTCAGCAGGTTATGTAGATAAGAGAATCCGCCTGCATAGGCTGAGGTGGGAGATTGCAAGCCCAAAGAAGCGTTATTGGAGTTTTCGACCTGAAAATCAAAGGCATTCTGGCCCCAATTATTGCTAAAATCAAAGGTCCAACCATCTAGCTCCCCTTTCACGCCATTTACTACTGAAATATCCTGGATATTGGTATGGATCTTGGGCAAGAACCCTAAGGGGTAAAGACCTGATTGCTTGCTTTCCTGATAAGGGAAACGATAGAACCCCGTAGCTCTGCCATCTCTTATGTTGAAATTTCCGTGCGTATAAAATTCCAACTGATCATGAATCGGTAGGCTAGTGTTGACCATCAAGCCGCTATTGAATATGGCAGAATTCCCCGCTTGCATCACTCGATTGCCTCCCAATCCCACGTGCGTAAAGAAGTCCCCTCGTGTAGCCTGATCCCGATCTCTTTCATCTCCAAAAATGGGGCCCTGATAGGCACCAGAACGATTTACTGCTCCTCTGTTCTTTGCATAAAAGGTCAGGTTCACATGCCCAGCATCAGCAACTTTAAAACCATAATGTGCGCCTAAACCTAGCACTTGCCCATCTCCTCTTTCTGTAATCCCTTGTTGTACCTTGACAAATCCTTGGTTAACAGCCTTCTTCAGCTGTAAGTTGATCACACCAGCAATGGCATCGGAACCATACATAGCAGCTGCTCCATCCTTCAGTATCTCCACCTTACGCACAGCATCAAGTGGAATGGCATTTAGATCTATTCCCACGCTACCTCGACCAACTGTGCCATTGACATTTACCAAGGCTGAGGCGTGCCTCCGCTTGCCATTGACAAGCACCAGCACCTGATCCGGACCTAAACCTTTTAAAGAAATGGGATCCACATGATCCGTTCCATCACTTACTGTTTGATGGGTTGAATGGAAGGAAGCAGCTTCGTACTGTAACAGTTGACTGAGATCTGATTCCAGGCTTTGATCAATTCGTTTCTCCTCCACGATGTCCACCGGAGAAGATAAATCCTGTACAGATAATGGAGCAAAACGATGTCCAACCACCAATATCTCCTCCAGCTGTAAAAAGTGTTGAAAATGGAGGCTAAGCTGTATATCCTGATACCCGTCAATTTCCAAATCTTGCTGTAAGGATTTATATCCTACATAGCTAGCGAAAATCTCTTGAGTGCCCTGTTCCACTTCAATCTTGAAAAAACCCTCTGCATCACTTATCACCCCACATTTCTTCCCGAGGATGGCAATATTCGCCCCTTCCAGTGGTCTACCGTAACGATCTTTGCAATAGCCAGATAACCATACTTTCTCTCTCTGTAACCTTTTAATTAGGAAGGTTTTATCCTTAATCGGTTTGAATTGTAAATTAGTTTGGCGGGTAATTTCTTCCAGTAAAAATTTGGTGAATCTCTGTCTTGCATGTTCGTCCAAGGAAAGTGTCTGTTCCTTAACGATCTGTTCATCAAAAATAAACACATAGCCTTCCTGTCGCTGTAGGTTCTGCAGCAGATCTAAAAGAGGCATTTCCTCCGCCTTTGACGCACTTTTGGCAAAATTCACTTTTGCATTACTCTGACCCAAAGCCAAAGGAATACAAAAGGCCAAAATGCCCAAGGTTAGGACTAGTCGTAAGGGGTACCCCAAACAAGCCTTATGCTCATTGTGTGATGTGAACAAAATCTAAATATTTGGCTGTTCAGCTAATCCGTCAATGGACTAGCGAATCCTGTCAATTCATCTTGCTACAATAAATTACTTGTCCCTCTTTCTTGAGTTCAAGTTCGTAGATGGCTGCGATATAGTCCATTAGTTCATTTGGGGATTGGATGGGAATGAGACCTAGGGAGGTCCTTTTCTGGCTTTGATCGACCTCTTCTGAAAAGCGGACCTCAAAACCATAATTGTCGGTTAACATGCGAGCCATTTCTATCAGTGGAGTGTTGTTCAGCAGCAGTTGGCCTTGGGCCCAAGCAATATGTTCCGCTGTTTGAACTTCTATTTTTTCATAGTTTTTCTTCTCTTTGGAGAATTGCACCATTTCATTTGGCGCCAACGTAATGTCTTCTTGCTCTAGTCGAAGTTGTACTTTCCCTTCGACCAGTACAACTCGTTGCTCAGTCTTTCGATGCAATACATTAAACTCGGTTCCTAATACTTCTACATTGAAATCATCCGTAGCTACCACAAATTTTACAGGAAAATCCCCTAGGCCTTTCTTAACCTTAAAGAATGCTTCTCCTTTCAGCTCCGTCAAACGGGTTTCCGCCCCTTCCCAATCCTTTGCAACTTTTAAGCTTGAATTGGCCTGTAATACAACAGTAGATCCATCCGGTAAGGTAAGTTCCTCGGTTTCGCCATAAGCGGTTCTATAAACCTGGTACGGCGAGGATAGCAGGTACCACCCCACCCAGGAGGCAGCGAATAGGAACAGAATAGCGGCAGCAATACGCAAAGGAAATTTTAGGAAAACTCGGCGGTTGTTGGTCTGAGCATTCAAATCTACCACGGGGGCTTCCTGCTGTTCAATTTTCTGCCAAGCCCCCTGCAATGCGTCCTCTATCTCACCTTCTCCGAGTTCTGGCTGCTGAAAACTTAGTTGTTCGAGATAAAAACGGGCACTGGCCAGTAAGTCCTCCTTCGTAGGATTGACCTGACGCCACTTTTCCCAGAAGTCCTGGTACTTTCCTTCCTTAACCCATTGAACAAACTTTGGGCTGTCTAAGAGTTCTTCAATTGTTTCAAATTGCTCACTTGCCATGTCAAACCGCTGCTTTTCTTATGATTTCAAAGGCAGTATTACCACCATTTTTATACAAGACGGGCAACATTCAATTTTGTACTCACATTTTTTCAAGAATTTCAAAAAAGTTTGCGTGCGGGAGCCAACCGGCAGTCTTCCTTGATTCATTTTTGCTATCTGCCTATTGAACAAATGGGGTGAATTACCCAAAGAGGATCGCCTCAAAACGTGAACCTGTATAAATGCATTAGTATCGTTCTAAGTGGGAAGTATAGGGTAGGTATCTAGTCCGGTTTCCAATTGTCCGTCAGTGTGCGAATGGCTTTGGATGCATAGTTGCGAACCGTCTGGTAATTGACCTCTAGAATTTCGGCAATTTCCAGGAAAGACAATTGATTGTAGAAGCGGAGATAGATGATTTCTCTTTGCTTTTCTGGTAACTTGCTTAGTAGTTCAGCTAATTGCTCAGCACGATGCTGCTGGTCTTGTTGGTGAATTTTTAGATCCTCAGGAGAAAGTTGAAAGGGTAAAGATGGCAATGTCTGTTTGCCCCTCTTCTGTTCAGCCGTCAGCAAATCGATTAAGGTACGGCGATAAGCCTTCATCATATAGCTTTTTACCGACTTCACCTGCCCCAATCGTGCTTTGCGTTCCCAGATCTTCACGAACAGCTTTTGTATGGCATCCTTCACCAGATCCTCTCGTTGCGCTACCTTCATACCATAGGCCTTCAGCTCCGGGTACATGACTCGAAACAGATGATTAAAGGCCTCCTGGTCGCCTTCCTGCAATTTACTCCACCATAACTCGTAGTCCAATGATATCGATTTAGGTCAAGCTATCAGAATTGCTTGTAGGCATAGGGGTAAGCTTTCCAGCAATTCTATTCTATGAGAGAGGATATAGGCTTCTACCAACTAAAATAGGTGGAAAAATCAGATTTATAAAATCTTTCTGTCCTTGGAAAGAGGAGGCTCCGGTATTATCGGTAAGGTTCTAGCGACAAAAAGTCCCGATCTGGGAGTGCCTTGCCTCCTGGAATAGTAGCCTTGCGCACTAGGTGAATTGATGGATTGATAAACTAAAAAGCCCCGATCCTATTGAGGTCGGGGCCCTTATATTTCTAGAAACTTCTATAATTACTTGACAATCGTTATATCTCCTCTGATTATATCTCCATTAGAGATATCCAGCCGCAAGATATAATAATAAGTACCAGACGGTAAATCTTGCCCACTATCATTTTGTCCTTGCCAGTCATTTAGGTAAGGTTTTGCTCGATATACAATATCTCCCCAACGGTTGAAGATGATCAATTCGTTGTCAGGATATTGATCAGGCTTACCAAATAAAAGTTTATCAAAGACAAATGCATCATTCAATCCATCTCCATTTGGTGTGATTGTGTTGGCCACTTCAGGCTCCTTATCAAATTCGATAAAAATAGTCAATAAGCCAGTATCACACTTGTCCGGACATAAGGTATTGCATATCTCATATTCGATCGTAGTTTCGCCAGCAGCTCCGGTGAAAGCTCTGAAGGTAAGATCCCCCTCTGGTGTGCTACTCTCTAGCACACCTAACTCAGGATCGTTGAGCAAGGTCACCGTATATCCAGATACAAAGGTGAGGTTGTCATTAGCTCGTAAGTTAATACTCTCTGTTCTAGAATCTTTCCCGATCTCTAGGATATCGTTATTGGCTACCGGTGCCGTTTCTACGGTCACTGTAACTGTATCTGCACTATAATTGGTACATGTTCCTGGAGCCGACAAGGTCCAAACGAAGCGGTTTTCTCCATCTGCCAAACCACTAGCCGTGACGGTCGCTTGATCGGTGGCACTTAAACTTCCTACGGAAAGATTAGTCCACTGCCCGGTAGTTCCGGCTGGCAGATTTGCCGCCAAGTTAGCTTCGGTACCGCAAACCGATTGTGGATTACCAGCAGAAGCAGCTTCAGGTAATTGTAGCGTAACCGTTACTTCATCGGTGGCAGTACAACCATTATCTGTATTCGTTACCAACAGCTGGAAGACTCCTTCTCCACTAATCATTGGCTCTATAGTCGTGGCTGGTGTCGGGCTGACAGAGCCTTCTACCGTTGTCCAACTATAAGTAAAATTAGCGCCAGTTGATGAGGCGTTACCATCAAGACTGCTGGTTTCTCCACATTCCAGGCTAAAGTCATCACCTGCATTAGCTACTGGTGCTGCATTATCAGCAGGTACATTGATTATTTGAGTTGAAGGGCAGCCAGTATTGTTGAGAATAACAGTTAACTCGTAGTCACCAGGCCCCGAAACATCAACATTCAACTGACCAGCGGTCGGAGTAACTGTATTATCTGGATTCAGACTCATCCAACTAATACTTCGGAAATCAGCTGGGTTTCCAGTTGCTGAAGCATCTACCGGCATGGTTTCGATCAGACAACTAAAGGGTTCCGGTTGAACGAACTGAATTTCAGGAGCCGTCTGATCTGCGATTACTTCTATGCTGCCCGTGGAAGAACAACCATTGCCATTGCTCGTAATCATCACTTCATAAATCCCTGGCGTGCAAACTTCTGTCTGTAGACCATCAGCAGGATTCGGATTACTTCCAGCAGGACCAGTCCAGGCAGCCGTTAGATTGAGATTAGGCATTGTTCCGGAAGCATCTAATGTAACACAAGAACGATCACAATTGATTAGTTCTGGTGTAGCAATATTCACTACTGGAGCAATTGTATCTATATCCACAACTACACTGTCCACTGCAGTACAGCCGTTTCTTGTATTTGTAACGGTGAACAAATAAGTTCCAGGCGTATTGGCTTCTGCAAGCAAGGTATCGCTTCGCCCTACCACACTAGCCCATTCATAGGTAAAGGGCTCGCCAGTAGAAGATCCAGTAGCATCCAAGGTAACAGCAGGATCATTACAGGTAATGGTTTGAGCAATACCTGCTTCGGCAGTGGGTTCTTCTACATCAAACAATACAAACACTTCATTCTGACTGGTACACCCCGTCACTTGATCCGTCAATTGGATTTGATAGGTACCAGGTTGGTCTACATCAATGCTAAGCGTCGCTGTAGTTGGACCAACAATGTTACCCTCTGCACTGATGATCGACCAGGCAATGTCATAAGCGCCTGGGGGATCAACAGTTGCTTCTACGGTTAATACAGTGGTTTCACAGGTGAGGAATTGTTCAGGTGTAAGGATGGGTGTCGGCGGTATTCCTTCTACATCAATTTGCACGGAATCAACGGCACTACAACCATTTATCGTATTGGTTACTTCCAAGTA
The DNA here is from genome assembly GCA_913057785.1 of uncultured Lewinella sp. Lineage (GTDB taxonomy): Bacteria > Bacteroidota > Bacteroidia > Chitinophagales > Saprospiraceae > DT-111. Next base: position 26,455 of record CAJXPD010000061.1, read on the forward strand.
ATAAACGCCTGGGCTACTGATTTCAACCATTAAAGTATCAGTTGCAATGCTGGTGGCTAAATCTGGGAAAAACCAATTATAGGTAACTGTATCTCCGGTGGTGGAACCTGTTCCATCCAGGGTGAATACATTGTTGTCACAATCTAGAGTGAATCCTGGACCAGCCTCTGCCATGGGTGGAATCGTATCAATCAACACAAAAGCCGTATCATTAGCTGTACAGCTATTCAAGGTATTCGTGGCAGTTATGACAAAGCGTCCTGGTTGTACCACTTGTGGATTAAGTCCTACCTCAGTACCGGCGACGATCTCTCCCCCGTCCAATGCCGTCCACTGGAAGGTAAAGTTGATATCATCAGGCCCGATAGCCGCATTTAGGGTAATCGTGTCTACTGCACAAGTCAACGTACCTCCATCATCCACCGTCACATCTGGCGCCTCTGAATTCGGTATGACCACTCCAATGGCAGAAGTTTCACAACCTCCAGCGGTTTCCGTGGCGATCAACGTATAGGTACCCAACTGATTAGTCTCCAAGGTCAATCCTGTCGATTGTATCTCTCCTCCGGCTTCCCATCGGTAGGTAACAACCAAGCCAGCATTTTCATTGTCGAAAACGGAAGCTGAACCATCCAGCGTGACAGTAGACCCGTCACAAGGCAGCTCAATCTCTTCTGGCAATACCCGAGCAATAGGGAAAACTCGTTCATCCATAATTTGAACCGTATCTGTTGAAGAACATCCCGTCTCTGTGTTGGTTACCGTCAACTCATAAGAACCTGGTCCCGCCACTGAGGCATTCAATAATGTTTCCTCACCTGGTACGACTAGACCTGAATCCAATGGTTCCCACAAATAGACAATGCTATCTCCAGTAGCAGATCCATTACCTCCAACGGTAACGGTCTCGGCTAAACAATTAAAGACCCCATCTTGGCCGGCATCCGCGGCAGGTAATTCGGGTGAACGTACTACCACCGTATCAGAAACTACACAACCAGCTTCGTTGCTTACATCCAAAATATAAGTCCCTACACTGCTCGCAAAGAACTGCTGCACATCTCCTCCAGGCACATTTACCTTTAGTCCATTGGACACTTGGAACCAGCGATAAGTATGAGTAGCTGGATCCGAACCTCCACCGGACAACAGAGCAAGATTCGTTTGGCAATTAAGTAATTGGTCGTCTCCCGCGTTTGCCACTGGTAATTCTCCTGCCACCGGTATTTCAATGGTAAACTCCTGAATTAGGGCAGGGTTAGCCTGGTCAAACAATCGGAAGCTTACCGGCCCGGGAGGTAAGTTATCAGCTTCTAATGGTGTAAATTGTTGAGGTGTAGTGAGCCATGTTGTACCTACGAAACCTTGTCCACCTTCGATTACTAGTGTGACAGCCCCGTCATTAGAGTTCGGGCAACTAGCAGGCGTAATCAAAGTATCAATGATGATAAATTTATCGTTTATACAGATCTCTCCACCGGTGATGATCATACTACCATTTCCATTCACCGTTGTAACCGGTGGTGGTGGGTCTTCTACAACGCTAACCGGATAACAATCGTTCGCCTCTCCGATCAGCGCAAAACAAAGCTCAAGCACAATAGTACTATCGGCTAGGGTCACGCCTCCACCTCCAGAATTCCAGTTCACATTGAGCAAACCGACATTGGAATTATCCGTAAAGTTGCCATCCACCAATCCTGTCCATGTACCTGGGTTATTGTATTCTACAAATTCCAAAGATGTTGGATCCCAATTGATGTCAAAGTTGGCAGAAGTGATGTCGGTAAAGGATACGACTTTCATCGCTACACAAGTGGTATCTGTTCGATCTCCTTCCACTTGATCAAATACAACACCAAATCCTTCTGGGAATAAAGTACAGACCTCTGCTCCTGTCGCAGAAATGCCAATGTCCTCGCCATTTGAAGTAGAACTAATGGCTTCTGACACCAGTGGTAGTTCTACTACTTGCAAGTTATCGCACTCCCCAGGATCTCCCAACATCTTAAAACAGATCTCAAATAGCGCCGAACCATCTGGAAGCGAATGGGCCTGTGAAGGCTCCCAGTCAAAAAAGAGTGTTCCTGATTCTACACCAGCAAAGCCGCCAAAATCATCTGCTGTTGGCTCCGGGTAAGAGATATTTCGTATTTCACCAAATTCCATGATGTTGAAATCCCAACTCAAGGAAAACTGGTAACCTAATATATCATTGAAATTCGACACAACCACCTCTACACAAGCTTGCTCATCACCAGCTTGCTGAAAGGGTGGTGCCGAGGCATCCATCAGATCCATTACCACACCAGGTGGCTGGACCACTTGAATTTCACAGTTACTTGGATTGATTCCGATTGAACTGCCATTAACTCTCCCAATCCATGGTTCGCTGATCTTAAAGGGGCTGTTACCCCCTAAACCTACCACTTCAAAACAGACCTCAAATAGCTCACTACCACTGGCTACGTTCTGCGGCGGCAATGGGGATACATCCCAATCTACGCCTAAGATTCCATTGGCTACATTCTGTTCATTAAAGTCATTAGTCGTCAGGCCACCAACAGTCGTATTTACGCCCGTATATTGTACAATGCTTGGGTTCCACTCCATCAAGAAGGCCATCTCTGTGACATTCTGGAAATTATTTCCAGCGGTCACAGATACACAGAATTGATCGGTGATATTGACCTCTCCACCACAGTTGGCAATGATTTGCAAACCCGTAGGATCACAATCGCCAGTGGCCACTTCACCTTCTGTAGGATTAAAGAATAAGGTAAAGCCCTCTTGATCGTCATTGGTAAATTCGAAGGGGGTTGGTGTTTCGGCAAAAGTAATTAGCGCAGTTTCATCACAATCCGCCAGCACTCGGAAACATGCCTGAAAGAACAGGGTACCATCCGGAGCTGAGAAACCGGGTTCATTAGGAATTAAGAAAGACCAGGAAATACTTAAGGCACCAGGATTGGTTGTACCAAAGTTCCCCTGAGATAAGTTTTCTATATCATCACCGGGAATGACATTTACCAATTCCAAGAGCGTCTCATCCCAATTCACCGAGAACTGCGCACTTCTCAGTCCATCAAAACCATCCACTGTAAAGTCCACACAGACTAGATCATCGGTATTAGCGGTTTCTTTGGAAGCAGTAATGGTAAGTGGACGTACACAGGAGGAGAACAAGGCCGGATCATGAAACAGGCCGATATTTGCACAACCTGTGTTGACCCTAAGCACTTGAGGAGTGGGGGTTGCGGGTATAGAAATAGTGGTTCCCTGTCCATATTGCCCCAAAACCGTAAAGCATATTTGGAACAGTACTTCACCATCCGGTAAGGTGATGCCACTGGCATTTTGCGTGCCGCAGTTGGGCGCTTCATCATCCCAAGCTACTGTAACCTCTCCATTCTCTACTCTAGTAACATCGAAATCAGTAAGATCTAAGGAAGCAATATTCGCATTGAGATTCCTTATTTCTTGAAATTGCAACACGGAAGAATCCCACTCGACTAGAAATTCTGAAGTTAATATATCCGTGAAATCCCTTACGGTAACATCCATACAGAAGGTCTCTCCTTCACAGGGTGCATCACCGGCAGGCATTTGAAAAGTCATAGTAGGCTGTGCGATTGCACATAAGTGAAGCCCTAGACCTGCAACGAGGATCATAAATGATCTTCGCAAAAAACCCTTAATCCTTGGCTTGGAAAGCTGTGCATTCATGGGATATGATATTATTTCTTCTAAGGTTAAAATACAATACAGGGGAATCCTCCTCACATGAGGATGTCCGTCATTTACGATTCAGAATAAAACAAATTTGCAACGGCTCCATCACTAGTTATCAAACGAAAAGGTCAAATTGATCTCGTGAGTGGAACCAAAGTATGGGCCTCCTGAAGTAAAAGAGTAGTCAAAACCATAACCGAAGCGGATGGTATTATCAAAGCCGGCATTCTCTCCTAAAGTCACCCCTGTCTCCAGATGGATGGCTTTAGCCGTAGAACCACCAGCACCAATCCACAAAGCGCTTGGCAATTGATAGCGCAAATTAAAATCTGCGTTAATGGGAGCTCCTGGCGTGTACTTCAACCAAAGTGAAGGCTCCAAGAAGCTATCATCATTCAGGAATTTATAAAAACCTAATTGGCCATAAAAGTGCTGGACTCTTTGCACTTCAAAGTTGCCGAGCTCGTCCTGAAAACTCAGATTGAGACCGAAAACTTGCGGCACCGAGACGCCGGCATAGAAGTAATCGCCATCATAGGTAGAAGAGTAGAAGAAAACCCCAAGTCCTACGTCCGGATAGATCTGATTTTGATCTTGGCTTCCAATAGCGTCACCGGGATCTCGCAGTTTGATCTTATCAGCATCAATTCGATATTGCACAATACCTGCTGACAATGCAAATGCTAATCCGCTGTACTCCGGATCGCTTCCAATCACCCCTCCAATCTTTCCGTACATACCAGTAAAACCAGTGGGACCAGTCTGGTCGTTGAACAAATGTGCCCCTGCAGTAAGGGTCACGCCGGTCCAATCGGTATTGATGTAATTCACGCGTACAGTCTGTGTTCTGGGGCCGTTGGGAATACCTACCCACTGGGAACGGTATGAAGCACCAAAACTCAAATTGTGTCCATAAGCCAGAAAATCCGCCTCCATTGCTGCAGGATTAATGATACTGGCATTCTCTCGGTATTGCGTGAAAAGGGAAAGCTGCTGTGCCTGAAGGGCAAACGGGAACAATAGTAAAATCGGTAGTAATCGAATTACAGTCATGGGATATGATTTTAAGCTGCGCAAAATTAGTAAAATTTGGCGCGGAAAATTAAAATCCTGGCCAATTCATTTAGCAATAGAATTGCAAAAATCAACCATTCAATAAATGAGATCGTCGTATTTGTAAAACGTATTCAAAGCCTTTTCGTGGAAAAAAGAAACCTCCGGGAACGTATAAATAAGCCGGAAGAAAAGAGTAGAATGAATCTGGGTAGTCACCGGTTATTTCTCGTTTACCTGGAGTTGCTATTTATCGCCGGTCGGATCATAACTAGGGATAGACTACACTTTTGATTTTGAGGTATACCAATATACTGTTGGCGATTTTCTAAAAACACATATCCAGTGCACTTGCGTACACTGGATTTTTAAAACGGTTTCAAAGTTAGTGCTTTGATTTGGTTTGCAAGCTAAGATCGCTCTAGATTTTTCCACAGACGCCTGTTAAATTTAGCGAAAGGTAGCTCTTCGCTAGCATCTGGAAGGTTTCTACGGGTAAGCGAAATTCGAGTCTGTTCGCCTTTACTGTTGGCGCATTGCATTCACCGGGTCCATTCTGGCTGCTTGCAAGGCAGGAATAAAACCAGAGAAAACACCGATGAAAACGGAAATACCAACTCCTAAAAATATGTTGCCTAGGTCGATATATAATTCAAAACCTATCGCGTTGGTCAAAATCTGCATAATGGAGTATACCAAGAGTAATCCAATGGCTCCCCCAAGTAGACAAAGGATAATTGCTTCGATCAGAAACTCCAGCAAAACCATAAAGCTCTTGGCACCCAGTGCCTTTTTCACGCCTATAATATTAGTACGCTCCTTTACAGAAACGAACATGATATTGGACACACTCACAGCTCCTACTAGGATAGCGAAAATACCGATCACAATACCCAGCATATTTAAGACGAAAAAGAAGTTGTCAAAAAAGCTGGCTACCATAGAAAGTTCATTAAGGGAGAAGTCATCATCCTGCAAAGGTTTAAGACGGCGGTGGCCTCGAAGTATTCCCGTGACCTCATCCTTGACATTTTCCAAAGGCACGCCATCTGCAGCCTTAATAGTTACACTGGTATCAAAAATGTATCGAGCCTTGAGATTGGCAAGGCTACGTCCATTATTATAAGTAACAATAATAGTATCGTCAAAATCCAAAGGATTTATTAGATCATCACCGGCCTTTTCGATTACCCCAATAACCTCGTATTTTTTTCCCTGTATCTTTACCACCCTTCCAATTGGGTCTAATTCGGAGAAAAGCTCCTCCGCTACTTTGAAACCTAAGACCACTTTGTTGGATCCATAGAAATATTCTGCCGGTGAGAAGTATCGTCCCTGTTCAAATTCTAGCCGAAACATCTCATCAAACTCTTGAGATGCCGCAATAAGCACGGTCCGTTCCACACTACTGGATTTAAACTTCACCGTCCTAAAGCCCACCGCAGCATGATAGGATGTCAATTGAACCGTTTTTGCTCTATCACTGATTGCCTCATAGTCAGCATAATCCGGATTAGGGCGCTTGATATAATCCCACCAAGAATCCGAAATATCACGCCATGGCCATTTTTTCACATAAACTACATCATTGCCCAACTTTTCCAAGCTCCCCCTAACATTATCCTCCAAGGAATCTACCGCAGACAATACACCTATTATACAGAAGATACCGATTGATATACCTAGCAAGGAAAGAAATGTCCTGAGTTTGTTCCCAGCTAATTGCTGAAAAGCCTGCAGTATACTCTCGCGGATGATCTTTAAAATCGTTCTCATAAAATAAGGGTGATATTGAAAAACTTTAGTCGGATGGAATACGTTGAAAATTGTGTATTCCGGCACACGCTAATGTAACAGTAGGATTTTGGGGGAAGTAATCCTTTCGATAAATAATCACATTTTATCTGCCAATGACTCAATTATGGAGTCTATCAGGGATTAAGATTCCTTGTCCCTTCGAATTCCTACCAATATTATTATCTTTGCCGACAATTTTTTCGAAAACATTTATAATGAGGACAAAGCTGTCACACTTTGGGTTCGACTTACCCAAAAACCTAATCGCGCAAGAACCTACCGAAGTTAGAGATGAATCCCGACTAATGGTTCTCCACCGGGATACGGGGAAAATTGAGCATAAGATCTTCAAAGATATATTGCATTATTTCGATGAAGGTGATGTAATGATCTTCAATAACACCAAGGTGTTTCCTGCTCGACTATACGGAAGAAAAGAAAAGACCGGGGCGAAAATTGAAGTGTTCTTGCTAAGAGAACTCAACAATGAAGCCCGACTTTGGGATGTGCTAGTGGATCCTGCTCGTAAAATCAGAGTGGGTAATAAGCTTTACTTCAGCGATGAAAATGACCATGATGTGTTAGTAGCTGAGGTAGTTGATAATACCACTTCGCGAGGACGGACCATTCGTTTCTTGTATGATGGAACTGATGAGGAATTTCAAAAGGAATTAAATTTCTTGGGGAATACCCCACTACCTAAATATATAGATCGTCCAGTGTCACCGCTGGACAAAGAGCGTTACCAAACAGTGTATGCAAAAGAAATTGGGGCCGTCGCGGCTCCAACTGCTGGTTTACACTACAGTCGAGAATTATTGAAGCGACTAGAGATCAAGGGAATTGACTTTGCAGAGTTGACTTTGCACGTTGGCTTAGGTACTTTCCGCAGCATTGATGTAGAGGATTTGTCGAAGCACAAAATGGATGCCGAATACTTCCGGGTGCTGGAAGAATCAGTACGCACGGTGAACAGAGCAACTGAAACCAAGCATAAAGTATGTGCAGTAGGTACCACCTCTATGAGAGCTATAGAATCTGCCGTTTCTGCCGAAGGTATGCTCAAGCAAGCGGAAGGATGGACGAATAAATTCATCTATCCACCCTACGAATTCCACATTGCTGACGCCATGGTTACTAATTTCCATTTACCCAAATCCAGTTTGCTGATTATGATCTGTGCTTTTGGTGGATTTGATTTTGTAATGGAGGCTTACCAACAGGCCATCAAAGAGGGATATCGTTTCTTCAGTTATGGTGACGCCATGTTGATTCTGTAGGTCTTTTTCAGTCCTTACATAATAAACGTTGAAAAGAAAGCGTATCTTAAATTTAGAAGATACGCTTTCTTTGTTTTTACAAAGCTGCTGTCTATCTAGTACTGATATCCCAATAACAGCTTAATATCCATAGCTCGAAGCACAGCCTAATGCCTAGGCCAGCTAAAGCAAGCAGAAAATTCTGATAGACTCATGAAATTGCGACTCCTTTTACTATTGTTCTGTTTTACTACGCTGCTGGGTAAAGGGTATACCTCTACCGCCCAAACCCTTTCTCTTTCCATTGAGTATTTTTCAGAGCGAATAGATCTCCAATACCACAGCTCGATGTTAATCCCTCAGCAAGTCAGTATCTCGGAGAAAAGTATGGTCAGCTTTTACAAGAGTTTGGAAAAAACCAATTACCAAGTCTTTATAGAGTCGATCCAGCAGAAGAAGGAGCAGTTTAATTTGAATGACTGGCTCACCTATACCCTTCTGAATGAAGCCTTGAGCTCCATTTTTGATCAAAGGCAGCTTACAAGAAAAAAACTTACGACCTGGTTTCTGCTTTCCAAACTGGGTTTTGATACCCGCTTAACCTACTTGGATCGAGAAGTGAACATCTATGCCTACTCCCGAGATGAGGTATTTGAAGTGCCCATGATTGAAGATAAGGGGAGAAAGTTCGTGAATTTGACGGGCATACGCGAGAAGGTCAAGATGAACAAGCCTTTGTACTTGCTCAACTTTAGCCCAAACCCGAAAGGAACTTCTTTTTCTTTCTATCTGAACGAATTGCCCGAATTGAGCCCGGAGCTAGTGGAGCAGAAATATCTATTCCCATATAGAGATAGCGTATACCAGTTAATCATCAAAGCTGACAAAACGATCCGCGACATCATGCTCGCCTACCCTATTTTTGCCGAAGATAAATACCTGGAAGTACCCTTTTCCAAGGCCCTTTCCAATTCTCTACTACCGCAGTTAGAACAACTTCTAGTCGATCGATCTGAAAAGGAAAAATTGGAACTTTTGGCCGCCTTTACCCGTTCTTCCTTTGACTACCGTGAAGACAAGAAAGTATTTGGAAAAAGTAAGCCGATGATTGCGGACGAACTCTTCCATTATCCTTACTCTGATTGCGAGGATCGCTCGGCCTTGTATTACAGCTTGGTCAAGCAACTGGTGGACCTTCCAATGGTCATTGTAGCCTTCTCAGATCACCTTACAGTAGGGGTAGCCACACAAGAGCTCAAGGGGACCGCCATATCCTACAGAGGCAAAAAATATTACATCTGTGACCCAACCGGGCCTGCCAATTCGTCAGTAGTGGGAGAATTTCCACAGGGGTATGAGCGAAAGTCATTTCATATTATTGGCAGCTATAAGTAATTGTTTTACAGGTTATTAACCTATTATTTTTAATTATTTATCAGCAAATATGCACTTGTGGCTTGACTTTTGTTTTGCTGATTTTTATAAAAGCGCAGAAAGAGTATTGACTTAGTTCATGCATTTTTTTACATTTGCCCGAAATCAATCGAAACATAATTCTGCGAAAATTATTTCTTTATTCAGGTACTTTGAAGAATTTTTGAGAACCCCTTTAAGGTTTAAAAGAATTTTGTAACCAAAGCGTTAAAATTTTAATTATTTAGTTTCGTATGTATTGGACACTTGAACTTGCTTACCATCTGGAGGATGCCCCTTGGCCAGCTACCCGAGATGAGTTAATCGATTATGCGATCAGATCGGGCGCCCCATTGGAAGTCATCGAGAATCTCCAAGAGATGGAAGACGAAGGGGAGATTTATGAGAGCATGGAAGATATCTGGCCGGATTATCCCCGAAAGGATGACTTCCTCTTCAACGAAGATGAATACTAACTTGGGGGGTTCGCCCCCAGATTTCATATAGGATCATCCCGGATAAGGAATCAGGTTACAGCCAGAAGATAGCCGAAGAGATAGCAAATGTAAAAGTCTATCTAAAAGTCATCACCTCTCTTTTTGCTGTATCCCTTTATCCGGGATGATTTTCTTTTGTCCTAAACTCAAGGTTTTTCAGTCTGCGCATCTCCTACCAATCGGCCGATCCGCTACTACTGGCTCGGCTATTTCCTCCACGTCGAAACCAACCGCACGCAAGCACTTTTCTTGATTTTCCACCAATTTGTGACATGTTAATTTGGACAAATATTATATTTTATCCATATTGGATGAAACTTATGTCGTTCAATTTCAGTAGTGAATTAACAAGGCCCCTATCCTGATGTCTGCCAAATTATAGTCCATGAAAAACCTATTAGAGATCATCAAGATCGTTACAAAAAAGAGAGTTAAGAAAATTGAGATCTTTGATGACCAAGCCCTGAAAAACAAAACTGGGAAGTTCAACGAATTTTATGAAGCGCTTTCTGCTGGTCGATTGAGAAACGATCGAGATGCAGCAACCCTTCTGTACAACTGTAGTCCACAAGACCCCAAGTATCGCCAGCTCAAGTCGCGATTCCGCAAGCGGCTTCTAAATACGATTTTCTTTCTCGACATCAACAAACCCTCATCAGGCACTTATAATCGAGCCTATTTCAATTGTAACAAGGAATGGGCAATGGTCAAAATCCTCCTGCATTACGGAGCAGTACAAACCGCTACTTCCATGGCCAGGCATATCTTGACCACCGCTCAGAAATATCATTTTTCAGATCTAATAGTAAACTGCTGCCGCATACTCCGCCAGCATGCCGCTGACTCCGGGGAGGATAAAGACTTCCAGCACTACAATAAGACCATTAAAGAATTTGAGCCCATCTTGAAAGCGGAGCTAGAATCCGAGGAGCTCTACCAGACCGTGATTCTCGACTATCGAAAACCGTTAACTAGCAAAAATCCATTAAAGGGAGAGATCGACGCGATTTCTGATCAACTGATCACCCTATCTGAACGCTATAATTCACCGGTGATCTTTTATAATCTTTATCTCGTCTGGGCCATACGCTACGAACTAGCTAAGGATTTTGATACCATGCTGGAAGTTTGCAACCAAGCAGAGCAGTACATGGACGATCATCCTGATTTCTATCAAGAAGAAAAACTGATCGCCATCCAAAACAAAAAGATGTCTGCTTATCTTCATAAGCAGGAATACAGGAAAGGAAAAGTAAATGCGGAAAAATGCTTGAATAGATTTCCCGATGGAAGCCAACCCTGGTTCAACTTCATGGAATTCTATCTGCTGCTCGCCCTTCATACCGAGAATTACATTAATGCGCTAGCCATCATCAACCAAGCGACGGCCCACAGCGGATTGAAAAAACTAGATCAACCCATTCGAGAGAAATGGGCCATTTATGCAGGGTACGTCGGTTTCTTTGCCTCCATACAAGGCTTTGGGGCAGCGCTTCAAATTAGATCAAGCAGCCGGATATTCCGCCCTTCTAAATATTTCGCCTTACCAGAAACCTACCCCAAGAGTCATCGCAACTATGCCATTCTTTTGTTGATTTTGGAGGTACTAGAATTGGCTAACAAAAAAAGTACACTGGACCTAGATGACCGCTTGGAGAAATTGAAGCAATTTGCGCTTCGGCAATTGAATAAAGAAGAACATTTTAGGGCTATTCAATTTATTCGCCTTCTCCAGCAGTTGAAAAAGGCCGAATACGAGGTGGATCAAATTAAAAACACAGAAAAATACCTTTCTGCCTTACAAGAGCAACCCTTCTTTTATCGCGGTGCTATCTCCGAACTAGAGATTATTCCTTACGAGAAGCTTTGGGAGATTGTTCTGCAACAGTTTAAATAATTCCCTGATAGAAAATCGCAACCCTTTTTTGACTTTTTCAGTAGGTATAGCTATATATGTACCCCTCAAAATGTTGATTCTGTGAAAAAGATTATTATCGCCATTGACGGCTTCTCCTCCTGTGGAAAAAGTACACTAGCCAAAGCCCTTGCAAAAGCACTGAACTATGGTTTTGTGGATTCTGGTGCTATGTACCGAGCTGTAACCTTATACTTACTGGAACATAAAATCTCTATTCAAGACCTAAGGGGCGTGGAAAAAGCATTGGCCAGTATTCAAATCCGTTTTCAAGCCGGAGCAAAGGGAAACCGCACCTACCTCAATGGCCAAGATGTGGAAGATAAGATCCGGACAATGGAAGTCTCGGAAAAGGTAAGCCCTGTAGCAGCCATTCCAATCGTCAGAAGAGCCATGGTACGGCAGCAGCAGGAGATGGGAGCAGAAAAAGGAATCGTGATGGATGGCAGAGATATTGGGACCGTGGTCTTCCCCGAGGCTGAACTGAAGATATTTGTTACCGCTGCCCCAGCAGTTCGAGCACAAAGAAGATTCCTTGAGTTACAGAGAAAAGGGCACACAGTTGCCATCGAAGAAGTTAGAAAGAACTTGGAGGAAAGGGACCATATCGACTCCACTCGTGCCGATAGTCCTCTTAGGCAGGCCGAGGATGCCCTAGTGCTTGACAACACCAAGCTTACACCCGATCAACAATTACAGGTAGCCCTGGATTGGGCCAATGAACGTATGGAAGCGCAAGTCTTATAGGGATATTTGGTAAAATTAAGGCCAAATACTACCTTCACCTCCATGACCAACACAAAAAATGCCCCCACCCTTTTACTACTTCTTAGCCTGCTACTGAGCGCTTGTAAGCAAAATCCAAGTGCCTTTGATCGATGGCTTGCTAAGTATGAGTTGGATGAGCCCTTAGCCTATTTTGAACAATCTCCAGACTCCTTTTACATCGTTACTCCATTGGAACTCCTTGAAGAAGTTGGCAGGATGGAAAGGACCTATGCACAGTTAGAAAATCTAAAAGATAGCATACTCCCACAAAGTCATTGGGGCAAACGCAGACTCTATCTCCATCAGATGGATTCTCTGAAAGAAAAGTGGAGTAGTTCTCATAAAGATCCTTCTCTTTACAACCTTCCTGGGTACTGTAAAAAACTCTTAGTGACGGAGGGTGTCAGTCTTCCTGAAAAACTAGGCTTCATACAAGATCATCTTAAGGAGAGTGACAAATATTACGAAGCGGCCAAGCTACTCGTTGATAATCCTCTACCCAACAAGACACTCTTGGCCGTACAGAAGCACTTGTTTGGTTTGAATTTTCTGCAAAAAGAATTGGCAGACTCTCTTTCTCAAGCCCGCTTTGTACCTGAATTGAGACAAAGCTTTCGGCTTGATCTAGAACGTACCAGATTAGCCGTAAAGGACTATATAGCCTATTGTGAAAGTCTTTATTTTGAATTGAATGATGATTGGGGAAGAGAATAACAACTTCACTAGGAATCATAAATATGCCCAATGATGGAAGAACCTCGGCGGCCCATGTGGCGCCTTTTCCGCTTTATTGATCAGTACCGTAGCGCTTTCTGGTTCTCCATTGGTTCCAGTGTCACCAACAAGATTTTTGATTTAATGCCGCCTTTTCTGACGGCCTGGATCATCGATAGTGTTAGTGGTCAAATACCGGCTTGGATTCCTCAACTAACGGGTTGGCAGGAGCCCTGGCCAATCGTTGTCTTCCTCGCGATCCTAACCTTGGCCATCTTTGGATTTGAAAGCTTTTTTGAATGGCTGCATAAGCGTGGGTTTATGCGTTTGGCACAGCGTGTGCAGCATGATCTACGGCTACAAGCCTATGCTGCTCTACAGCAGAGAGAAATGGCTTACTTTGAATCCCAACGTACAGGGAACCTGATGGCCATGCTCAATGATGATGTCAATCAATTAGAGCGTTTCCTAAATAGTAGTTTCAATAGCCTCATACAACTGACTACCCTAGTTATAGTAGCGGGTTGGTCTCTAATTAACGTTTCCTGGCAGTTGGGTTTGATCAGTATGCTTCCTATCCCTTTTATCATATGGGGAAGCGTGTACTACCAAAGAAAGATTGCCCCGTATTACCGAGAAGTGCGAGAAGGGGTAGGTGCACTGGGTAATCGACTAGAGAACAATATCTCAGGGATGTTAGTGATCAAGAGTTTTACTGCTGAGAGGTACGAGCAAGAGCGAATAGAACAAGTGTCAGCCAAGTATCGAGATGCCAATTTTCGAGCCATTCGCTGGAGCGCCGTTTATTTCCCACTGATCCGCATGCCAATTGCTTTAGGTTTTGCGGGGGCCTTACTCCTAGGGTCCTATTGGGTACTATTTGAACCTGGCACCTTTACCTTGGGGAGTCTTGCCTTTTTTGCGATGATGATCCAGCGGCTACTGTGGCCCGTAACCATCTTGGGAACAGTCTTCGACGAATACCAGCGCGCGAAAGCCTCCGCTCGACGGATCTTTGGGCTACTTGATACCCCGACACAGATTTATGACCCGGCCAAGCCAGCAGAAGTAGAGCGATTGAAGGGCAATATCGAATTAAGGGAGGTACACTTCTCCTACTTTTCCGATCAACCCATTCTACGAGGGCTAAGTATGCAAGTGAAGGCGGGGCAAACAGTGGGTATTGCCGGAGCAACCGGAGGAGGTAAAACTACACTCATTAAATTGTTGCTACGCTTATATGACGTCAATTCGGGGAGTATTGTGATTGATGGGATAAAAGTCCCTGACATGCGCTTGGAGGACCTCCGAAGGAACATTGCGTTGGTCAGCCAAGATGTATACCTCTTCCATGGGACAATTCGGGAAAATATTGCTTATGGAGCTCCAGCTACCCCACTGGAACAGGTGCAGGAGGTAGCTCGGAAAGCCCAACTGGCTGATTTCATCGAAGAGCTCCCACAACAATATGAAACAGTAATTGGAGAACGAGGAGTGAAGCTTTCGGGAGGTCAGCGGCAGCGCCTGAGCATTGCTAGAGCCTTGCTAAAAAATGCCCCCATCTTAATTTTGGATGAAGCTACCAGTGCAGTAGACACGGAGACGGAAAGAGCGATTCAGGACAGTTTAGAAGATTTGACTTCCGAAAAGACGGCGCTCATTATCGCCCATCGCCTCAGCACGATCCGTAATGCAGATCAAATCATTGTCCTTAAAGAAGGGCAGATTGCTGAGTCTGGGACACATGATGAGCTGCTACAAAAGCAGGGACTTTATGCCAACCTATGGAACGGGCAAATAAAGCTCAAACAAGATTCACAAACTTAGCAATCTACCACATTACAGGGTTTTGGTATTAGTCTTCCATTACCTTTAAGACCAATTTGCCCTTTTTATCTCCATTGAAAAGACGTAAGAACGTTTCATGGAAATTCTCAATTCCATCGTAGATATCTTCACGAGATTTCAATTTTCCTTGCGCCATCCACATACCCATTTGCTGTCCTGCTTTGCCCCAGTCCTTCACAAAATCGGAAACGACCATTCCCTTCATCGAAGCCCGGTTAACCAATAGCGAAAGGTAGTTCTTTGGCCCTCTGATATTATCCCGGTTATTATACTGGGAAATAGCTCCACAGATCACGACTCTGGCGTTTTGGCGAATGAAGGCCAAAGCGGCATCCAGTATCTCTCCTCCGACATTGTCGAAAAACACATCGATTCCTTCAGGACA